>NZ_JBHYTK010000149.1:0-17809 GCF_042749255.1 Streptomyces sp. NPDC059524
GAACCGGATGGTTCCGCCCCTCGGGCCGTGACGTTTCTGCTGGGTCAGGCCTCTTCGTGGGCCACCGCGCGACGCGCATCCGCGTCGAGGACGCCCCAGCTGATCAGCTGCTCGGTCAGGACCGAGGGCGACTGGTCGTAGATGACCGCGAGGGTGCGCAGGTCGTCCTGGCGGATCGAGAGCACCTTGCCGTTGTAGTCACCGCGCTGGGACTGGATCGTCGCCGCGTAGCGCTGCAGCGGGCCGGCCTTCTCCGGCGGCACGTGGGCCAGCCGCTCCAGGTCCAGGACCAGCTTCGGCGGCGGCTCGGCGGCCCCGCCGGGGGTCGTGCCCGGCAGCAGCTCCTGCACCGGGACGCCGTAGAAGTCCGCCAGCTCGGCGAGACGCTGCACGGTCACGGCGCGGTCACCGCGCTCGTACGACCCCACCACGACCGCCTTCCAGCGTCCCTGGGACTTCTCCTCGACGCCGTGGAGGGAAAGGCCCTGCTGGGTGCGGATCGCACGGAGCTTGGCCCCGAGCTGTTTGGCGTATTCGCTGGACATATAGCTCCCCGGACACTGCATCACTGTGCGGCTCCGCCGCGTGGCTGGTAACTCACTGTGAGGTTACGCAGCGTTACTTGGCCGCGTCAAGCCGAATGGTCCGTACCGACCTTCTCGTGAATCCGGGCTTTCCGCACCTCCAGAGCGGGGCCGGGCGGGTGATCAGCGGTGTTCGGCGGCTGGTAGACTCGGTGGCGCAATTTCGACGTCCTTTAAGGTCCGTCCCGTGAGGCGGAGAAGGAGGTCCGTTTTTTATGGACACGAACAGCACCGATGCCCGGCCCGTTCTCGAAGGCCCTGACATCGAGCGGGTACTGACCCGCATCGCCCACGAGATCGTCGAGCGCGCCAAGGGCGCCGAGGACGTGGTCCTCCTGGGCATCCCCACGCGAGGTGTCTTCCTCGCCCGCCGCCTGGCCGAGAAGCTCGCCGAGGTCACCGGGCGCACCATCCCTGTGGGTTCCCTCGACATCACGATGTACCGCGACGACCTGCGCATGCACCCGCCGCGCGTGCTCGCCCGCACCGAGATCCCCGCCGCCGGCATCGACGGCCGGCTGGTCGTGCTCGTCGACGACGTGCTGTTCTCCGGCCGCACCATCCGTGCGGCCCTCGACGCCCTGAACGACATCGGGCGTCCGCGTGCCGTGCAGCTCGCGGTCCTCGTCGACCGCGGCCACCGCGAACTCCCGATCCGTGCCGACTACGTCGGCAAGAACCTCCCCACGTCGCTGCGGGAGACGGTCAAGGTCCAGCTCGCCGAGGAGGACGGCCGCGACGCCGTGCTGCTCGGTGCCAAGCCGGACGCCAAGGCAGCCGAGCACTAGCCACCTTCACCCGGCGTACGCCCCGCGGGCGTACGTCCGCGAAGGTGCGCCCTCGCGCGCCTGAATGCCCCGATATCTCCTGATCTTCTCCTGACTTCGCTACGGAGCACCCCAGATGATGCGACACCTCATCTCGGCCGCCGACCTCACCCGCGACGACGCCGTGCTCATCCTCGACACCGCCGAGGAGATGGCCCGCGTCGCGGACCGGCCCATCAAGAAGCTGCCCGCCCTGCGCGGCCGCACCGTGTGCAACCTCTTCTTCGAGGACTCCACCCGGACCCGGATCTCCTTCGAGGCCGCCGAGAAGCGCCTCTCCGCCGACGTCATCAACTTCGCCGCCAAGGGCTCCAGCGTCTCCAAGGGCGAGTCCCTCAAGGACACCGCGCAGACCCTGGAGGCCATGGGCGTCGACGCCGTCGTCATCCGGCACAGCGCCTCCGGCGCCCCCTACCGCCTCGCGAACTCCGGCTGGATCGACGCCCCGGTGATCAACGCGGGCGACGGCACCCACCAGCACCCCACCCAGGCGCTGCTCGACGCGTTCACCATGCGCCGCCGCCTGATCGGCCCCGACGCCGGCATCGGCCAGGGCCTCGACGGCCGCCGCGTCACCATCGTCGGCGACATCCTGCACAGCCGCGTCGCCCGGTCGAACGTGGACCTGCTGCACACCCTCGGCGCCGAGGTCACCCTGGTCGCCCCGCCCACCCTGCTGCCGGTCGGCGTCGACTCCTGGCCCTGCGAGGTCTCGTACGACCTCGACGCCACGCTGCCCAAGACGGACGCCGTGATGATGCTCCGCGTCCAGCGCGAGCGCATGAACGCCGCGTTCTTCCCGACCGAGCGCGAGTACACCCGCCGCTACGGCCTGGACGCCGAGCGCCTGGCCAAGGCTCCCGGGCACGCCATCGTGATGCACCCCGGCCCGATGGTCCGCGGCATGGAGATCACCGCCGAGGTCGCCGACTCCGAGCGCTGCACGGTCGTCGAACAGGTCGCCAACGGAGTCCACACCCGGATGGCCGTCCTCTACCTGCTTCTGGGCGGCAACGAGCCCGCCGTCAGCCACTCTCGTACCGAGGAGAACAAGTAACCATGAGCAAGATCCTGATCCGCGGTGCGAAGGTCCTCGGCGGCGAGCCCCAGGACGTGCTGATCGACGGCGAGGTCATCGAGGCGGTCGGCACCGGCCTGTCCGCCGAGGGCGCCGAGGTCGTCGAGGCCGACGGCAAGATCCTCCTGCCGGGCCTCGTCGACCTGCACACCCACCTGCGCGAGCCCGGCCGCGAGGACTCCGAGACCGTCCTCACCGGCACCCGCGCGGCTGCCTCCGGCGGCTACACCTCTGTGTTCGCCATGGCCAACACCTTCCCCGTCGCCGACACCGCCGGCGTCGTCGAGCAGGTCTACCGGCTCGGCCAGGAGCACGGCTACTGCGACGTGCAGCCCATCGGCGCCGTCACCGTCGGCCTCGAGGGCAGCAAGCTCGCCGAGCTCGGCGCCATGCACGAGTCCGCCGCGGGCGTCACCGTCTTCTCCGACGACGGCAAGTGCGTCCACGACGCCGTGATCATGCGCCGCGCCCTGGAGTACGTGAAGGCCTTCGGCGGCGTCGTCGCCCAGCACGCCCAGGAGCCCCGCCTCACCGAGGGCGCCGAGATGAACGAGGGCACCGTCTCCGCGGAGCTGGGCCTCGGCGGCTGGCCCGCCGTCGCCGAGGAGTCGATCATCGCCCGCGACGTGCTGCTCGCCGAGCACGTCGGCTCCCGCGTCCACATCTGCCACCTGTCCACGGCCGGCTCCGTCGAGATCATCCGCTGGGCCAAGTCCCGCGGCATCGACGTCACCGCCGAGGTCACCCCGCACCACCTCCTCCTCACCGACGAGATGGTCCGCACGTACAACCCGGTCTACAAGGTCAACCCGCCGCTGCGCACCGAGAAGGACGTCATGGCGCTGCGCGAGGCGCTGGCCGACGGCACGATCGACATCGTCGCCACCGACCACGCCCCGCACCCGCAGGAGGACAAGGACTGCGAGTGGGCCGCCGCCGCCATGGGCATGGTGGGCCTGGAGACCGCGCTGTCCGTCGTCCAGCAGACGATGGTGGAGACCGGTCTGCTCGACTGGGCCGGCGTCGCCGACCGCATGTCCGTGAAGCCCGCGCGGATCGGGCAGGCCACCGGCCACGGCCGCCCCGTCTCGGCAGGCGAGCCGGCCAACCTGCTGCTGCTCGACGCGGACTACCGTGGAGCCGTTGACCCCGCGGGGTTCGCCTCCCGCAGCCGCAACACGCCCTACCAGGGCCGTGAGCTGCCGGGCCGCGTCACCCACACCTGGCTGCGGGGCAAGGCCACCCTCGCCGACGGGAAGCTCGCGTGACACCTCTCCACCCCCTGGCCAGCCCGCTGGTCCGCCTGGCCGCCGAGAAGAAGTCGGCGGACGTCACGGACTGGCCCGACCGGATCGGCTGGATCGTCGGACTGCTGCTCTTCGTGGCGCTCGTCTACTGGCTGATGCGCCAGGGCTGGAAGTGGCGCGGCACCCTGCAGGGCGACCTGCCGCCGCTGCCTCAGTCGCCGGAAACCCCGGGTGAGCCCAGACTGACCATGAGCGGCCGGTATCACGGCTCCACCACCGCGGGGCAGTGGCTCGACCGCATCGTGGCGCACGGCCTCGGCACCCGCAGCCGCGTCGAGCTGACCCTGACCGACGCGGGCCTCGTGGTCGAGCGCCCCGGGGCGAGCGACTTCTTCGTCCCGGTGACCGCGCTGCGCGGCGCCCGGCTCGACAAGGGCATCGCCGGCAAGGTCCTCACGGAGGGCGGTCTGCTGATCGTCACCTGGGCGCACGGCGACAAGCTGATCGACTCCGGGTTCCGCTCCGACCAGGCCGCAGAACAGGGCGCATGGGTCAGCGCCCTCAACGACATGACCGACACGCACATCACGACGGAAGGCACCGCACGATGACGACCTCCACCCGGGGAGCCGCCGCTCCCGCCGTACTCGTCCTGGAGGACGGCCGCATCTTCCGCGGCCGCGCCTACGGGGCCGTGGGGGAGACCTTCGGCGAGGCCGTGTTCTCCACCGGCATGACCGGCTACCAGGAGACGCTGACGGACCCGTCGTACGACCGCCAGATCGTGGTCGCCACCGCCCCGCAGATCGGCAACACGGGCTGGAACGACGAGGACGACGAGTCGAGCCGCATCTGGGTCTCCGGCTACGTCGTGCGCGACCCCGCCCGCATCCCGTCCAACTGGCGCGCCAAGCGCTCCCTGGACGACGAGCTGGTCGCGCAGAACATCGTCGGCATCTCCGGCATCGACACCCGCGCGCTCACCCGCCACCTGCGCGAGCGCGGCTCGATGCGCTCCGGCATCTTCTCCGGCGAGCACCTCGCGACCGACGCCGAGCTCGTCTCCCGCGTGCAGGCCCAGCCGCACATGAAGGGCGCCTCGCTGTACGAGGAGGTCGCCACCAAGGAGGCGTACGTCGTCCCCGCGATCGGTGACAAGAAGTTCACCGTCGCCGCGATCGACCTCGGCATCAAGGGCATGACCCCGCACCGCATGGCCGAGCGCGGCATCGAGGTGCACGTCCTTCCGGCCACCGCGACGCCCGACGACGTGTACGCGGTCCAGCCCGACGGCGTGTTCTTCTCCAACGGCCCGGGCGACCCGGCCACCGCCGACGGCCCGGTCGCGCTGATGACCGCCGTCCTGGAACGGAAGACGCCGCTGTTCGGCATCTGCTTCGGCAACCAGATCCTCGGCCGCGCCCTCGGCTTCGGCACGTACAAGCTCAAGTACGGCCACCGCGGCATCAACCAGCCGGTGCAGGACCGCACCACCGGCAAGGTCGAGGTCACCGCGCACAACCACGGCTTCGCCGTGGACGCGCCGCTCGACAAGGTGAGCGACACCCCCTTCGGCCGTGCCGAGGTCTCGCACGTGTGCCTCAACGACGAGGTCGTGGAGGGCCTGCAGCTGCTCGACCAGCCGGGCTTCTCCGTCCAGTACCACCCCGAGGCGGCGGCCGGTCCGCACGACGCCGCCTACCTGTTCGACCGCTTCGTGAAGCTCATGGAGGGCCAGCGTGCCTAAGCGCACCGATATCCAGTCCGTCCTGGTCATCGGCTCCGGCCCGATCGTCATCGGCCAGGCCGCCGAGTTCGACTACTCCGGCACCCAGGCGTGCCGCATCCTGCGCGCCGAGGGCCTGCGGGTCATCCTCGTCAACTCCAACCCGGCGACGATCATGACCGACCCGGAGATCGCCGACGCCACGTACGTCGAGCCGATCACCCCCGAGTTCGTCGAGAAGATCATCGCCAAGGAGCGCCCCGACGCGCTCCTGCCCACCCTCGGTGGTCAGACGGCCCTCAACACGGCCATCTCCATGCACGAGCAGGGCGTCCTCGAGAAGTACGGCGTCGAGCTCATCGGCGCCAACGTCGAGGCGATCAACAAGGGCGAGGACCGCGACCTCTTCAAGGAGGTCGTCGAGGAGGTCCGCCGCAAGATCGGCCACGGCGAGTCCGCCCGCTCGGTCATCTGCCACACCATGGACGACGTCCTCAAGGGCGTCGACACCCTCGGCGGCTACCCCGTCGTCGTGCGCCCCTCCTTCACCATGGGCGGCGCCGGCTCCGGCTTCGCCCACGACGAGGAGGAGCTGCGCCGCATCGCCGGCCAGGGCCTCACGCTCTCCCCGACCACCGAGGTGCTCCTGGAGGAGTCCATCCTCGGCTGGAAGGAGTACGAGCTGGAGCTGATGCGCGACAAGAACGACAACGTCGTGGTCGTCTGCTCCATCGAGAACTTCGACCCGATGGGCGTGCACACCGGTGACTCGATCACCGTCGCCCCGTCGATGACCCTCACCGACCGCGAGTACCAGCGGCTGCGCGACATCGGCATCGCGATCATCCGCGAGGTCGGCGTCGACACCGGCGGCTGCAACATCCAGTTCGCGGTCAACCCCGACGACGGCCGCATCATCGTCATCGAGATGAACCCGCGCGTCTCCCGCTCCTCCGCGCTCGCCTCCAAGGCCACCGGCTTCCCGATCGCCAAGATCGCCGCCAAGCTGGCCGTCGGCTACACGCTGGACGAGATCCCGAACGACATCACCGAGAAGACGCCGGCCTCCTTCGAGCCGACGCTCGACTACGTGGTCGTGAAGGCCCCGCGCTTCGCCTTCGAGAAGTTCCCGAGCGCCGACTCCACGCTGACCACCACCATGAAGTCGGTCGGCGAGGCCATGGCCATCGGCCGCAACTTCACCGAGGCCTTCCAGAAGGCGCTGCGCTCCCTGGAGAAGAAGGGCTCGCAGTTCACCTTCGTGGGTCCGGTCGGCGACAAGCAGGAGCTTCTCGAAGCCTCCGTGCGCCCGACCGACGGCCGGATCAACACCGTCATGGAGGCGATCCGCGCCGGCGCCACCCCGGAGGAGATCTTCGAGTACACGAAGATCGACCCCTGGTTCGTCGACCAGCTCTTCCTCATCAAGGAGACGGCCGACGAGCTGGCCGCCGCCCCGGAGCTCACCAAGGAGCTGATCGCGGAGGCCAAGCGGCACGGCTTCTCCGACCACCAGATCGCCGAGCTGCGCGGTCTGCGCGAGGACGTCGTCCGCGAGGTCCGCCACGCCCTCGGCGTCCGCCCGGTCTACAAGACGGTCGACACCTGCGCCGCCGAGTTCGCCGCGCGGACCCCGTACTTCTACTCGTCCTACGACGAGGAGTCCGAGGTCGCCCCGCGCGAGAAGCCCGCGGTGATCATCCTGGGCTCCGGCCCGAACCGCATCGGCCAGGGCATCGAGTTCGACTACTCCTGCGTCCACGCCTCCTTCGCCCTGAGCGACGCCGGCTACGAGACCGTGATGGTCAACTGCAACCCGGAGACCGTGTCCACGGACTACGACACCTCCGACCGCCTGTACTTCGAGCCGCTCACGCTCGAGGACGTCCTCGAGATCGTCCACGCCGAGTCCCTCGCGGGCCCGATCGCGGGCGTCGTCGTCCAGCTCGGCGGCCAGACCCCGCTGGGCCTCGCCCAGGCGCTCAAGGACAACGGCGTGCCCGTCGTCGGCACCTCCCCGGAGGCGATCCACGCCGCCGAGGACCGCGGCGCCTTCGGCCGCGTGCTCGCCGAGGCCGGCCTGCCCGCGCCCAAGCACGGCACCGCGACCACCTTCACCGAGGCCAAGGCCATCGCCGACGAGATCGGCTACCCGGTCCTCGTCCGCCCGTCCTACGTGCTCGGCGGCCGCGGCATGGAGATCGTCTACGACGAGACCCGCCTGTCCTCGTACATCGAGGAGTCCACCGAGATCAGCCCGTCCCGCCCGGTCCTCGTCGACCGGTTCCTGGACGACGCGATCGAGATCGACGTCGACGCCCTCTACGACGGCACCGAGCTCTACCTCGGCGGCGTCATGGAGCACATCGAGGAGGCCGGCATCCACTCCGGCGACTCGGCGTGCGCCCTGCCCCCGATCACACTCGGCGGCTTCGACATCAAGCGTCTGCGCGCCTCCACCGAGGCCATCGCCAAGGGCGTCGGCGTGCGCGGCCTGATCAACATCCAGTTCGCGATGGCGGGTGACATCCTCTACGTCCTGGAGGCCAACCCGCGCGCCTCGCGCACCGTCCCCTTCACCTCGAAGGCGACCGCGGTGCCGCTCGCGAAGGCCGCCGCCCGCATCTCGCTCGGCGCCACCGTCGCCGAGCTGCGCGCCGAGGGCCTGCTCCCGAAGACCGGCGACGGCGGCACGCTCCCGATGGACGCGCCGATCTCCGTCAAGGAGGCCGTCATGCCGTGGTCGCGCTTCCGCGACATCCACGGCCGCGGCGTCGACACGGTCCTCGGCCCGGAGATGCGCTCCACCGGCGAGGTCATGGGCATCGACTCGGTCTTCGGCACGGCGTACGCCAAGTCGCAGGCCGGCGCCTACGGCCCGCTGCCCACCAAGGGCCGCGCGTTCATCTCCGTCGCCAACCGCGACAAGCGCTCGATGATCTTCCCGGCGCGGGAGCTGGTCGCCCACGGCTTCGAGCTCCTCGCCACCTCCGGCACCGCCGAGGTCCTCAAGCGCAACGGCATCAACGCCAAGATCGTGCGCAAGCAGTCCGAGGGCGAGGGCCCCAACGGCGAGAAGACGATCGTCCAGCTCATCCACGACGGCGAGGTCGACCTCATCGTCAACACCCCGTACGGCACCGGCGGCCGCCTCGACGGCTACGACATCCGTACGGCGGCCGTGGCCCGCTCCGTGCCCTGTCTGACGACGGTGCAGGCGCTCGCCGCCGCGGTCCAGGGCATCGACGCGCTCAACCACGGGGACGTGGGCGTCCGGTCGCTCCAGGAACACGCGGAACACCTGACCGCGGCCCGCGACTAGCAGCCCCAGGGCCTGTGTCGGGTTCCCCGTCGTCTGGCCGGAGGTCAGGCGCAGCGGCGGTCGGTGCGTGCCCTCGGCGTGCGCTGTTCCCGGTCATGTGGCGGAGCCACCTGTCCGGGGGCGGCGTGCGGCGAGGGTGCGTGCCGGGCGTCGGGGCGCAGACGGGGAACCCGACACAGGCCCTGGAGGGGGACACCGGACGGTGTCCCCCTCTTCATGAGCCCACCGCCTCGTGAGCACCTACTAGGACTTCAGCCATGTACAAGCTGTTCTTCAACCTCGTCTTCAAGCGCATGGACCCCGAGAAGGCCCACTACCTCGCCTTCCGCTGGATCCGCCTCGCGGCCCGCACCCCCGTCCTGCGCACCTTCGTGGCCGCGGCCCTCGCGCCCCGCTACAAGGAGCTGCGCACCGAGGCCCTCGGCCTGCGGATGCACGGCCCCTTCGGCCTCGCCGCCGGCTTCGACAAGAACGCCGTCGCGATCGACGGCATGACGATGCTCGGCTTCGACCACATCGAGATCGGCACTGTCACCGGCGAGCCGCAGCCCGGCAACCCGAAGAAGCGCCTCTTCCGCCTCGTGCAGGACCGCGCGCTCATCAACCGCATGGGCTTCAACAACGAGGGCTCCCTCGCCGTGGCGGCCCGCCTGGCCTCCCGCAACCCGGTCTTCAGGACCACCGTGGGCGTCAACATCGGCAAGACCAAGGTCGTTCCCGAGGCCGAGGCCGTCGGCGACTACGTGAAGTCCACCGAGCGGCTCGCCGCCTTCGCCGACTACCTCGTCGTCAACGTCTCCTCGCCCAACACCCCGGGCCTGCGCAACCTCCAGGCCACCGAGGCGCTGCGCCCGCTGCTCGCCGCCGTCCGCGAGGCCGCCGACCGCACCGTGCGCTCGCGCCGCGTCCCGCTCCTGGTGAAGATCGCCCCCGACCTGGCCGACGAGGACGTCGACGCGGTCGCCGACCTGGCCGTCGAGCTGGGCCTGGACGGCATCATCGCCACGAACACGACGATCTCCCGCGAGGGCCTCAAGACCCGGGGCGACGTCGTGAACGAGACGGGCGGCCTGTCCGGCGCGCCCCTCAAGGAACGCTCCCTGGAGGTCCTCAGGCGTCTCTACGCGCGCGTGGGCGACAAGATCACCCTCGTGGGCGTCGGCGGCGTGGAGACCGCGGAGGACGCCTGGCAGCGCATCCTCGCGGGCGCCACCCTGGTGCAGGGCTACAGCGCCTTCATCTACGAGGGCCCGTTCTACGCCCGCGCGATCCACAAGGGCCTCGCCGCCCGTCTGAACAACTCCCCGTACGCCACGCTCGCCGACGCGGTCGGCGCCGATGTGAAGAAGGTGTCCGCATGACCGTTCTGGAGCCCTTCGGCGCGCGTCTGCGCCGCGTCATGGACGAGCGCGGCCCGCTCTGCGTCGGCATCGACCCGCACGCCGCGCTGCTCTCCTCCTGGGGCCTGAACGACGACATCGCCGGCCTGGAGTCCTTCACGCGGACCTCGGTCGAGGCGCTGGCCGACACGGTCGCCGTGGTGAAGCCGCAGATGGCGTTCTTCGAGCGGTTCGGCTCGCGCGGCGTCGCGGTCCTGGAGCGGGCCGTCGCCGACCTGCGCGCCGCGGGCACGCTCGTGGTCATGGACGCCAAGCGCGGCGACATCGGCTCGACCATGGCCGCGTACGCCGAGACCTTCCTGCACAAGGACTCCCCGCTGTACTCGGACGCCCTGACCGTGTCGCCGTACCTCGGCTACGGGTCGCTGAAGCCGGCCGTGGACCTCGCGCGCGAGTCCGGCGCGGGCCTGTTCGTCCTCGCCCTCACCTCGAACCCCGAGGGCGGCGAGGTGCAGCACGCGGTCCGCGCGGACGGGCGCAACGTCGGCGCGACGATGCTGGCGCACCTGGCCGGCGAGAACGCGGGGGAGACCCCGATGGGCTCCTTCGGCGCGGTCGTCGGCGCGACCCTGGGCGACCTGTCCTCGTACGAGCTGGACATCAACGGACCGCTCCTCGCGCCCGGCATCGGTGCGCAGGGTGCCACCGCCGCCGACCTCCCGGCGGTCTTCGGCGCGGCCGTGCGCAACGTGGTGCCGAACGTCAGCCGCGGCGTCCTGAAGGCCGGTCCCTCGGTCGCCGCGCTGCGGGACGCGGCCGTGCGGTTCGCGGACGAGGTCCGCGAGGCGGTCGCGGGCGCCGTCTGACGTCACCGGAAACCCTGATGAGGGTCGGTACGGCACCCCGAGAGGGGTGGCACTCCGTGCCGACCTTTGTCTTTGCCCGGACATCCGGGCCGATTTCCCGGTTGTTTTGCCCGAAATGTCCAGCCTTCGCGAGTCTGACCAGGACTTTTCCGCTGTTCTCGCTGACTCTGGCGGCCATGGCCGCTAGTCTCCGTCGGGAGTGAACGGGTGACCGCGGCCGGCCGCGCCGCTCGTAGCTCACCTGGTGAGGGGCGCTCAGGTCCCGCACCGGTCCGTATCCGACAGTTCGACATCCGAGGTGACGTAGGCGTGGCTCTTCCGCCCCTTACCCCTGAACAGCGCGCAGCCGCGCTCGAAAAGGCCGCCGCGGCTCGCCGGGAGCGGGCCGAGGTTAAGAATCGACTCAAGCACTCCGGCGCCTCGCTTCACGAGGTCATCAAGCAGGGCCAGGAGAACGACGTCATCGGCAAGATGAAGGTCTCCGCCCTGCTCGAGTCCCTGCCGGGCGTGGGCAAGGTCCGCGCCAAGCAGATCATGGAGCGTCTCGGGATCTCCGAATCCCGCCGTGTGCGAGGTCTCGGCTCCAACCAGATCGCCTCCCTGGAGCGCGAGTTCGGCAGCACCGGCGCCTGAGTGGCGAACCGGCCCCCGGGGGCTGGTCCCGGCACTCCGGAACAACTGGAATAATCGCTGCATGGCTGCAACATCCCGGGGGACGACCCCCGAGCCCCCGGACGTACGTCCGCGGCTGACCGTGCTCTCCGGCCCCTCCGGGGTCGGCAAGAGCACGGTCGTCGCCCATATGCGCAAGGAACACCCCGAGGTCTGGCTCTCGGTGTCGGCGACGACCCGCAAGCCGCGCCCCGGCGAGAAGCACGGTGTCCACTATTTCTTCGTCACCGACGAGGAGATGGACAAGCTGATCGCCAACGGCGAGCTCCTCGAGTGGGCCGAGTTCGCGGGGAACCGCTACGGGACCCCGCGCAGCGCCGTCCTCGACCGCCTCGAAGCGGGCGAGCCGGTGCTGCTCGAGATCGACCTCCAGGGCGCACGCCTGGTCCGCGAGTCGATGCCCGAGGCCCAGCTCGTGTTCCTCGCCCCGCCGAGCTGGGAGGAGCTGGTCCGCCGGCTCACCGGCCGCGGCACCGAGGCGCCCGAGGTCATCGAGCGCCGGCTCGAGGCCGCCAAGGTCGAGCTCGCCGCCGAGGCCGAGTTCGACACGACCCTTGTCAACACCTCCGTCGAGGACGTAGCGCGCGAGCTGCTAGCCTTGATGAAGGTTCTTTGATCTTTACCCTGGTTCAACCCAGCCGGGACCCCGTCCCGGTCCCCCATCGGAAGGCAGAGAGTGTCCTCTTCCATCACCGCGCCCGAGGGCATCATCAACCCGCCGATTGATGAGCTGCTCGAAGCGACCGACTCGAAGTACAGCCTGGTCATCTACGCCGCCAAGCGCGCGCGTCAGATCAACGCGTACTACTCCCAGCTCGGTGAGGGCCTGCTCGAGTACGTCGGCCCGCTCGTCGACACCCACGTCCACGAGAAGCCCCTGTCGATCGCCCTGCGCGAGATCAACGCGGGCCTGCTGACGTCCGAGGCCATCGAGGGCCCGGCTCAGTAACACCCGTTTTTCGTCGTCATCCCAGGCCCGGCAGTACGACTGCCGGGCCTGTGGTGTGTCATGGAGTCGTACGTTTCCGGAGCCAGGGGAGAAGCGGTGTCGTCGAAGCCGAAGGTCGTACTGGGAGTCAGCGGTGGCATCGCCGCCTACAAGGCGTGCGAGCTGCTGCGCAGGCTCACCGAGTCCGGGCACGACGTCCGCGTCGTCCCCACCGACTCCGCACTGCACTTCGTCGGCGCCGCGACCTGGTCGGCCCTGTCCGGCAACCCGGTCTCCACCGAGGTCTGGGACTCCGTCCACGAGGTCCCCCACGTGCGCATCGGCCAGCACGCCGACCTCGTGATCGTGGCCCCCGCCACCGCCGACATGCTCGCCAAGGCCGCCCACGGCCTCGCCGACGACCTCCTCACCAACACGCTCCTCACCGCCCGCTGTCCGGTCGTCTTCGCGCCCGCCATGCACACCGAGATGTGGGAGCACCCCGCCACCCAGGAGAACGTCGCGACGCTGCGCCGCCGCGGCGCCCTCGTCATCGAGCCCGCCGTCGGCCGCCTCACCGGCGTCGACACCGGCAAGGGCCGCTTCCCCGACCCTGTCGAGGTCTTCGAGTACGTGCGCCGGGTCCTGGCCCGCGGCGCCGCCGCGGCCACCACCGACCTGGCCGGCACCCACGTCGTCGTCAGTGCCGGCGGCACCCGCGAGCCCCTCGACCCGGTCCGCTTCCTCGGCAACCGCTCCTCCGGCAAGCAGGGCTACGCGCTCGCCCGCACCGCGGCCGCCCGCGGCGCCCGCGTCACCCTGCTCTCCGCCAACGCGGAGCTGCCCGACCCGGCCGGCGTCGACGTCGTCCACGTCGGCACCGCCGTGCAGCTGCGCGAGGCGGTCCTCAAGGCCGCCGCCGACGCCGACGCGGTCGTCATGGCCGCCGCCGTCGCCGACTTCCGCCCCGCCGTCTACGCGCCCGGCAAGATCAAGAAGCAGGGCGACAGCGGAGCGCCGACCGTCGAGCTGGTCCGCAACCCCGACATCCTCGCGGAGATCTCCGCCGAGCGGGCCCGCCCCGGCCAGATCGTCGTCGGCTTCGCCGCCGAGACCGACGACGTCCTCGCCAACGGCCGCGCCAAACTCGCTCGCAAGGGCTGTGACCTGCTGGTCGTCAACGAGGTGGGGGAGCGCAAGACCTTCGGCTCCGAGGAGAACGAGGCCGTGATCCTCGGCTCGGACGGCGCCGAGACCCCCGTCCCGTACGGCCCGAAGGAGGCTCTCGCGGACCGGATCTGGGACGAGGTCGTGCGCCGCGTGACGCCCGCACACGCCGATCCGCGCGAGTAGGGGCGCCGGATTCACGCTCGACCGGTACCCTTCCGGAGACCGATCCTCGTGTCGGACAATGCGGTGTCGCAGGTCACAGCCCTCCCAAGGGGCGAGACGCGTGACCCGGCAGCCGAGCCCGACCGATAAACTGTTCTCGGACGACGCCAGGCGCAGCCCCCGGCCGTCCGTCAATGATCAGCCAGCAGCCGCTGCAACCACAGGGAGCGTTGTGTCCCGTCGCCTGTTCACCTCGGAGTCCGTGACCGAGGGTCACCCCGACAAGATCGCTGACCAGATCAGCGACACCATTCTCGACGCGCTGCTGCGCGAGGACCCCACGTCCCGCGTCGCCGTCGAGACGCTGATCACCACCGGCCTGGTGCACGTGGCCGGCGAGGTGACCACCAAGGCGTACGCGCCGATCGCGCAGCTCGTGCGCGAGAAGATCCTCGAGATCGGCTACGACTCGTCGAAGAAGGGCTTCGACGGCGCGTCCTGCGGCGTCTCGGTCTCCATCGGCTCGCAGTCGCCCGACATCGCGCAGGGCGTCGACACGGCGTACGAGAAGCGCGTCGAGGGTGACGACGACGAGCTCGACAAGCAGGGCGCGGGCGACCAGGGCCTGATGTTCGGTTACGCGTGCGACGAGACGCCGGAGCTCATGCCGCTCCCGATCCACCTCGCGCACCGCCTGTCGCGCCGCCTCTCCGAGGTCCGCAAGAACGGCACGATCCCCTACCTGCGTCCCGACGGAAAGACCCAGGTCACCATCGAGTACGACGGCGACAAGGCCGTCCGCCTCGACACGGTCGTCGTCTCCTCGCAGCACGCCTCGGACATCGACCTCGACTCGCTGCTCGCCCCCGACATCCGCGAGTTCGTCGTGGAGCCGGAGCTCAAGGCGCTCGTCGAGGACGGCATCAAGCTGGAGACCGACGGCTACCGTCTGCTGGTCAACCCGACCGGCCGCTTCGAGATCGGCGGCCCGATGGGCGACGCCGGCCTCACCGGCCGCAAGATCATCATCGACACGTACGGCGGCTACGCCCGCCACGGTGGCGGCGCCTTCTCGGGCAAGGACCCGTCCAAGGTCGACCGCTCGGCCGCCTACGCGATGCGCTGGGTCGCCAAGAACGTCGTGGCCGCGGGTCTCGCCTCGCGCTGCGAGGTCCAGGTCGCGTACGCGATCGGCAAGGCCGAGCCCGTCGGTCTCTTCGTCGAGACCTTCGGCACGAACACGGTCGACACGGACAAGATCGAGGCCGCGATCACGGAGGTCTTCGACCTGCGCCCCGCCGCGATCATCCGCGACCTCGACCTGCTGCGCCCGATCTACGCCCAGACGGCGGCGTACGGCCACTTCGGCCGCGCCCTGCCGGACTTCACGTGGGAGAAGACCGACCGCGTGGACGCCCTGCGCAAGGCCGCGGGCCTGTAGGTCTTTCAGCTCGGCCGGCCCGGGGCCAGGCTCTCCCTTCGGGGGAGCCTGGCCCCGGTTTCGTTCTCGGCTGTGCGACCAGCCCCCACCGGCCCGCGGACGGGCAGGGGGCTCGGGTCCCGTGGTGATGTCCGAGCGCTCTGGTAGGAATGGCAGCGTGAGCAGCCAGAACGACAGCCCCGAGCCGGAGCAGCTCGCGTTCATCCGGGAGACGGTGCGCAAGAACAAGGCGCCGAAGGCCAAGCCGCGGACCTGGCGGGGAGCCGCGCTGGCCAAGGAACTGCCCGTGGCCCGCGTCCTCGTCGACAAGGGCGTGCTGCACCTCGACCGGTACTTCGAGTACGCCGTCCCGGAGGAGCTGGACGCGGCGGCGCAGCCCGGCGTGCGCGTACGGGTCCGGTTCGGCGCCGGGTCCAAGAACGTGCGGGACGGGCGGCGCGAGGGCGGCGGGCTGATCGACGGGTACCTCGTGGAGCGCGTCGCCGAGGCCGAGTACCAGGGCCCGCTGGCCGCGCTCGCCCAGGTCCTGTCGCCGGAGCCGGTGCTCGACGAGGAACTGCTCGGACTGACCCGGGCCGTCGCCGACCGGTACGCCGGCAGCCTCGCCGACGTGCTCCAGCTCGCGATACCGCCCCGGCACGCCAAGGCGGAGGCCCGGACGTTCCCCGAGCCGCCCGCCCCGCCGACCGCACCCGAGCCCGGATCCTGGCAGCGGTACGAGCGCGGGGCCGGCTTTCTCGCCTCGCTCGCCTCGGGCGGCGCCCCGCGCGCCGTGTGGACCGCACTGCCCGGACCCGAGTGGGCCGACGAGATCGCCCGGGCCGTGCGCGCGACCCTCGCGTCGGGGCGCGGCGCGCTCGTCGTCGTGCCGACCGTGCGGCTCGCCGCCCGCGTCGACGCCGCGCTGCGCGAGCAGTTGGGCGAGGGACAGCACGCGCTGCTGACCTCCGAGGCGGGACAGCAGCGGCGCTACTCGGAATGGCTCGCCGTACGCCGCGGGGCGGTGCGGGCCGTGGTCGGGACCCGGGCCGCGATGTTCGCCCCCGTCCGGAATCCGGGCCTGGTCGTGGTCTGGGACGACGGGGACGCGCACCACAGCGACGACCACGCGCCCTTCCCGCATGTCCGGGAGGTGCTCGAACTGCGGGCCGGGCGGGACAAGTGCGCCTTTCTGCTCGGGAGTTGGAGCTGCACCGTCGAGGCGGCGCAGCTGGTGCGCAGCGGCTGGGCGGCGGCGATCGCGGCCCCGCGCGAACAGGTCCGGCGGACGGCGCCCCGGGTGCGGACCGTCGGCGACCTGGACCTCGCGCGGGACGAGGCAGCGCGCGCGGCACGACTGCCCAGCGTGGCCTGGGAGGTGGCGCGCACCGCGCTGCGCGACGGGCCGGTCCTGGTCCAGGTGCCGCGGCGCGGATACGTGCCCCGGCTCGCCTGCCAGCGCTGCCGTGAACCCGCCCGCTGCCGCCACTGCGCGGGCCCGCTCGAGGCGCGGGAGGCGACCGGGGGCCTGGCCTGCTCGTGGTGCGGCCGCGAGGAGGCCAACTGGCACTGCGCCGAGTGCGGCGGCAACCGGCTGCGGGCCCAGGTGGTCGGCGCGCGGCGCACCGCCGAGGAGCTGGGCCGCGCCTTCCCCTCCGTACCCGTGCGGACCTCGGGGCGGGAGCAGGTGCTCGACACGGTGTCCGCCGGGCCCGCGCTCGTCGTCAGCACGCCCGGCGCGGAGCCCGTCGCCGAGGGCGGGTACGCGGCCGCGCTGCTGCTCGACGGCTGGGCCATGCTCGGGCGGCCCGATCTGCGCGCGGGCGAGGACGCGCTGCGGCGCTGGATCGCCGCGGCCTCGCTGGTGCGGCCGCAGGAGGCGGGCGGCACGGTCGTCGTCGTGGCCGAGCCGACGCTGCGGCCCGTGCAGGCGCTGGTCCGCTGGGATCCGGTGGGGCACGCGGTGCGGGAGCTCGCTGACCGGGCCGAGCTGGGCTTTCCACCGGTGTCCCGGATGGCCTCGGTCAGCGGGACGCCGGAGGCGCTCGCCGACTTCCTGCGGGCGGTGGAACTGCCCGGCGACGCCGAGGTGTTGGGGCCGGTGCCCGTCGTCGAGCCCGGTGGGCCGCGGCGGGGCGTCGAGCCTGCGGGGGAGCGGGCGCTCGTCCGGGTGCCGCCGGGGAGCGGGGCGGCCCTGGCAGGGGCCCTGAAGCGGGCTCAGGCGGCGCGGATGGCCCGGGGGGCCGGGACGGATCCGGTGCGGGTGCGGATCGATCCGCCGGACATCGGGTGAGTGGGCAGTGCGGACGCGTTTCCGCTGCGGGCCCGGTGGGGTCTCGTCGCGCCCCGCGGCGGAGCCGCTGAAAGACACAGTCCCGCGTCCATGAGGTGCATGCCCTTCGGGCGCGCCGCCTGGACGAAGGGGGGGGGGGCCAAGAGGGGGAGGCCCCGCGGGCGCGGGGGGGGC
>NZ_JBHYTK010000149.1:17819-19908 GCF_042749255.1 Streptomyces sp. NPDC059524
CCCCCCAACCACCCCCCCCGCCCCCGGGCGCTGGGCGAGGACCACCCTCAGGTCCCCACCACCCCCCCCAACCACCCCCCCCGCCCCAACTCCGCGCCACGCCGGGCGGGGCTCCCGACTCGCCGGAGGTCCCCCCAGAACGGATGCACCGCATTCGTCGGACGCGGGGAAGCGCGTGGCCGGCCTCAGCCGTTGCGGGGGCCGGGGAAGACTCCGGGGCGGGGCTCGTCGCGGAGCCCCGCGCTGCCCGCGGTCGGCTGCGTCGGCATGGACCGCGCGGCCGGCACCGAGGGCAGCGGGCCCGCCCCGAGCGGCAGCGGCGGCCGGGCCGAGGTGTCACCGGCCCGCTCGGCGTCGGCGGCGGCCTGCGCGGCCGCCCGGCGCGCCCCGTACCGGCGGTGCACCGCCTGCTTGGTCACGCCGAGCGCGGAGCCCACCGCGTCCCACGAGAAACCCAGGGAGCGGTCGAAGTCCACTGCGGCGGTCACCAGGGTCTCGACGCTGTCGCGCAGCTCCTGGGCCAGACGGACGGTCGGGGCGGGGGCCCGCCCGTAGACGACGAAGCCGGCGGAGGGGCCGGAGCGGCGCGGACGGTAGACGTTGCCGAGCTGTGCGGTGAGGGTGCGCAGTGCGTCCACCTGCCGCCGGACCCGCTCGATGTCCCGCACAAGGAGGTGCAGGCTGGCCCGTGCCTGGGCGTCATGGGTTGCGTGGTCGGCCATTTACAAGCCTCTCGAACCGGCGATGAAGAAGGATCGGGCCGAGCTCACGCCGAACGGCGATTCAGGCGACTCACCGGTGACGATCGCGAGTGATCCCGGCCCGTGGATTGGTCAACTCTTTCTTGACCAACGCGCCATCCGGTGAGGGGTCACGCTGTTCCGGCGTATCCGCATATGCGCGGGGCGCACGGCGGGACGTGCGCCCCATGCGCGGGCGTCACCCGCCGCCCATAGACTGGTGTGTCGCCCGTGACCCTGCCCCGAGAGGCCGTTAGCCACCGATGAAGCTCGTCTTCGCCGGCACCCCCGAGGTCGCCGTTCCCGCTCTGGACGCCCTGATCGCCTCCGACCGGCACGAGGTCGCCGCCGTCGTGACCCGGCCCGACGCCCCTGCCGGGCGCGGCCGTCACATGGTCGCGAGCCCCGTCGCCGAGCGCGCCGCCGAGGCCGGCATCGAGGTGCTCAAGCCGGTCCGGCCCCGCGACGAGGACTTCCTGGCCCGGCTGCGCGAGATCGCGCCGGACTGCTGCCCCGTCGTCGCCTACGGCGCGCTGCTGCCCAAGGTCGCCCTCGACGTGCCCGCCCGCGGCTGGGTCAACCTGCACTTCTCGCTGCTGCCCGCCTGGCGCGGTGCCGCGCCCGTCCAGCACGCGCTGATGGCCGGCGACGAGATCACCGGCGCGTCCACCTTCCTCATCGAGGAGGGGCTCGACTCGGGCCCGGTGTACGGCACGGTGACCGAGGCGATCCGGCCCGCCGACACCAGCGGTGACCTGCTGACCCGGCTCGCCTTCGCGGGGGCGGGGCTGCTGGCCGCGACCATGGACGGCATCGAGGACGGCACGCTGACGGCCGTTCCGCAGCCGGCCGACGGGATCTCGCTCGCCCCGAAGATCACGGTGGAGGACGCGCGGATCGACTGGGCGGCGCCCGCGCTCCGCGTCGACCGGGTGGTGCGCGGATGCACTCCCGCGCCGGGGGCCTGGACGGAGTTCCGCGGCGAGCGGCTCAAGGTGCGGTCGGCCGTGCCGGTGCCGGACCGCACGGATCTGGCGCCGGGTGAGCTGAGCGTCGGCAAGAAGAACCTGTACGTCGGGACGGGGTCGTACGCGGTCGAACTTCTCTGGGTCCAGGCCCAGGGCAAGAAGCCGATGGCTGCCGCGGATTGGGCCCGGGGTGTGCGGATCGCCGAGGGCGAGCGGCTGGGCTGATCCGGCTTCCGGCTCGGCCGGTCCGGTTCGTCGCCGGGTGCGGGTGCGTGGGGGCTGGTCGCGCAGTTCCCCGCGCCCCTGGAAGGCTGCGGCTTCGCCGCGCCTTCCCCAGATGAAAGGCGCCCCGCACCTTGATCGGGGAAATGCGGCGCGCAG
>NZ_JBHYTK010000150.1:0-19732 GCF_042749255.1 Streptomyces sp. NPDC059524
CGTGTCCGCAAAGTCCCTCCCCCAGCTAACGCTGGGAGGTGCCCCCAGCCGGTCGACGCCTGGCACGCACTCTCGCCGCACCGGGCGTAAGCCCAAGTACGTCCAGTACGAGGCCTTGCGCCCGGCACGCCGAGAGCACGCACCAGACGCCGCCCGGCCGCCCTTAGGGCGACGACGGGACTTTGCGGACACGCCCTGGCGCGTCCGGTGCTTGCGGCCTCAGTCCGCGTCGGGCGTGTCCGGGCTCTCCGGTGAGTCCGGCGCGGACATCCGCAGGGCGATCTCCTGCAGCAGTTCGGTGGAGCTGACGTCCCTGCGGCCCTCGTCGTGCACCAGGGCGAGCTGGGTGAACAGGAAGGCGAAGGCCTCCACGAGCGAGACGCTGGCCGGCATCAGCGCGGAGATGGTGATCTCGGCCGCCTGCTCGGCGGTCGCGCCCGCCGGGATCTCGACGGTGGGGAACACCTCCGAGACCAGCCGCCCCAGTTGGGTGACGTCGGTGTCGAGCTGCTCGCCGTCGGTGAGTCTGCGCACCATCTCCTGCGTCTCGGTCAGCACGCCGATCGCCCGCAGGATGATCTCCCTCTGTTCCATGGTCCGAGCCTATGCGGCGCGGGGCTCCGGACGTGCAACGTGCTCGCAACGTCCTCGTGGCTTGACTGGCCCGTCATGAGCGACGAACCCCGCGTGGAGCTGACTCCCGAGGCCGCCGCGCTGCTGCGGCGGCTGCGGGAGTCCCACGGCCCGCTGATGTTCCACCAGTCCGGCGGCTGCTGCGACGGCAGCGCCCCGATGTGCTACCCGGACGGCGAGTTCCGCACCGGCGCGGCGGACGTCCTGCTGGCCGAGCTGGCGGTGCCGGGGGTGGCCGAGCCGGTGCCGTTCTGGATGTCGCGGAGCCAGTACGAGGTGTGGAGCCACACCCGGCTCATCGTGGACGTGGTCGAGGGGCGCGGCAGCGGCTTCTCGCTGGAGGCCCCCGAGGGGGTCCGCTTCCTGATCCGGTCCCGGCTGCTCGGCACCTGAGCGCGCCGCGTCACTCGTCGCGCACGGCCGTGAGCCCGTTGAAGACACCGACGTAGGCCGTGCCGTCGGGTCCGAGGGTGACCGGCGCCCAGTTGTTGTCGTAGGCGATCCCGGTGCCCACGAGCCGCTTCCACCGCGTCTGGCCGGTGTGGAAGTCGACGGCGGTCAGGTACCAGGCGTCGATGCCGAGCTTGTCGGGCCTCTTCGTGTACAGGTACAGCAGTCCGTCCGCGGTGGACAGCTTCGGCACGGTGGACGGGGAGCGTTCCTGGCTCTCCCAGACGGTGTCGCAGCCGCTGCCGTCGGGGCGTACGTCGATGCGGGTGACGCCGCCGACGACGCTGCGGCCGAAGGTGAGCGAGGTGATGTTCTCGTAGCCGTAGTTGTTCTCGACGACGAGGCTGTTCCCGTACGAGATGAGGGAGTTGTCGGTGGTGGAGGCGCCGGAGCCGAAGACGGGGATCTTGCAGACGAGGCGCTGTGCGTCGGGGACGTCGGCGTCGCGGCGGTAGACGAGGACGTTCATGCGGTCGTCGGCGTTGTCGGTGATCGCGACGTAGTTCTCGTGTTCGCCGAAGAGGTCGGGGGTGGTGCCGGAACCCTGGTTCACGGAGCCCGGTTTGGTGCCGGTGCCCCGGTCGTAGGTCTGGCGCCAGACGACGTCGGGGGTGCCGTCGGCGGTGGCCTCGAAGCTGTAGAGGGCGTGGTCGGTGACGATGGAGACGCCGTCGCGGGCCACGGAGAAGGAGTTCTGGATCTCCTCGCCGTCCAGCCGGATCGAGCGGATCCCGCCGGTGCCGGGGTCCACGGTGCCGACGCGGCCCTGCCGGGTCACCCACCAGATGCGGCCGTCCCAGTCGGGCATGACGGAGGTGACGGGGTCGCACGTGCCGCTGGGGTAGAGGTTGGTCCAGCTGACGCAGTCGTGCGGGACCTGTCCGGTGAGATCCCAGTCGTCGGTCACGCGGAAGCTCCAGGTGCCGTCCGCGGCCTGTTCGTGGGCGAGGCGGACGATGTGCTGGCGGGAATCGGCGAGGACGAGCCGGTCCTGCTCGTCGAGGTAGGAGTAGGCGCCGCCGGACGTGTCCTTGAAGATCTTCGAGAAGTCGAGGCGGGTGATGGCCTCGACGGTGGAGGGCCGCTGCGGCAGCTGGTACTCGGCGAGCGTCTCGAGGCTCTTCGGGTCGAGGAGTTTGACGAGGAAGCCGGTGAAGGTGCCACAGACGGTGACGATGCGGCCGGCCCGGTCGAAGGTGACGGTGGCGCACTCGCCGCCGAGCGCGGCCATCTTCTCGCTGCTCACACTCGGGCTCACGCCACGCGGTCCGCTCCACGGGTAGGTGCCGCTGCCCCAGGCGTCGGCGTGCATCCCGCTGCGTCCGTTGGCGGCGAGGTGGGGGTGCTGGTCGGGGGCCCGGCCCGTGACGGGGCGCGGGTCGGCGGGCGCGCCCTCGTACTGCGGGACGAGTCGGTGGCCCGGCGCCTTGGGGATGTCGTCGGCCGAGGCCACGGTCGGGCCGACGACTCCTGCGCCCGCGACGACGAGGGTCAGGGCGAGGGCACGGGCGAGGCTTCTTCGCTGCGGCATGCGCCGAAGCTAGGCCGACCGCCTTGAAGTGTCCATGTACGTACGGGAGTTGTTCACGAACCCGAAACGATCACCGGGGCTGTCCGGGGTCACGGGTTGAGGCCGCTGACCAGGCTCGCGGTGGCGTTGATGCCGTCGTGGATGGTCGGGGCGGCGCTGGTGCCGGCGAGCAGGAAGCCGAGCAGCACGCACACGAGGGCGTGCGAGAGCTTGAGCGCCCCGTTGCGCAGGAAGATCACCGCGACGATCAGGAGCAGCAGCACGATGGAAATGGACAGAGACATCGCCGAACCTCCTCCGCCACGCCCACGCCGTGGCTGTCGGCCGCAAGTGTGGCGCAGCGGAGGGTCCGTTCCGGGGCACGACCTGTCCCCCGAAAGAGTGTTAACGGGCGGTCACCGGTCGTACGTCTCCAGGAAGGCCTGGAGTCCGGCGAGGTCGTCGGTGTTCAGGTGGTCGACGTCGGCGGCGGTCAACTCGGCCCAGACCGCGTCCCGTTGGGGCCCCGCGAGGTCCGGGGTGGCCCAGAACCTGACCCGCTGCCCGGCCGCGTGCGCGGCGCCGACGATCTGGCGCAGCTTGTCGCGTTCGGCGGCGGGCATCGGGCCGACGCCCTGCCAGGTGAAGTTGTTCGCCCAGTTGTCGCTGATCAGCGGGACGAAGGAGGCGGGTGCGGTGGTGCCGAGATCGGCGAGCCGGCCGTCGTAGAAGGCGCTGCGCGCGGTCTGGGACTCCATGGGAACGCGGGCGGCCCGGTCGCCGGAGACGACCGCGGTGACGGGTCCGGGGTGTACGCGGCCGTGGGCGTAGGTGGTGAACAGGTGGCGGTGCCGGCTCAGTTGGCGGTCGAGTTCGAGGTAGGTGGCCGCTCCGTCGGTCTTGATGTCGACGAGCAGCTGGAGCGGGACGCGGTGTCCTCGGTACACCGACCCGTGGTTGGCCCGGACGCGGGCGGCGAGCGGGGCGAGGTAGAGGGATTCGAGGGTGCGGCTCGGGTCGAGGTCGACGGGGTCGTGGGCGACGAGGAGTTCTCCGTCGACGAGGTAGATGTCGGCCTCGACGCTGTTGAAGCGGTGGTCCAGCGCGTCGAAGAGGGGCCGGGGGTGCTCGTAGTCGTTGTGGGCGTGGGCGCGAAGCAGGGGCCGGGGCCCGTGCCGCCCTTGTCCGTCCGCCCGGGCGAGCTGGGGCGCGGCGAGTCCGGTGGCCAGGGCGGCGGCGAAAGCGCCGAGGGCTCTGCGGCGGGTGGTCGGGGCCATGGTGCCTCCCGTGGTGGGCCGTTGGGAACACCGGTGAGTATGCGCGGCGCGGGGCGGCAAAGTGCAGGCCCGGGACGGGAGTTGGCCGGACCGTCACCGCTGGTTCAACCGCGTCCCGCTCCCGCCGCTCCCGCCTCCCACTCCACGATCCGGTCGCACCAGCGCTCCAGGAGGACCCGGTCGTGCCCGACGGCGAGCAGGCCCGCATCGGTCTCGGCGCGGTAGGCCTCCACCGCGGCGACCAGCGCCGCCGTCGTGGACGCGTCGAGCATCGCCGTCATCTCGTCGCAGATCAGCCATCGGGGGCGCAGGGTCAGGGCGCGGGCGAGGCAGGCGCGCTGGAGCTGGCCGTCGCTGACCTCGTGCGGGCGGCGGGCGAGCAGGTCCGGGCCGAGGCCGACCCGTTGGGCGAGTTCCGCGACCCGGGCGGTGTGGTCGAGCCCGTTGGCGCGCAGGGGTTCCGCGACGAGGTCGGCGAGGCGCAGGCGCGGGTCGGCCGAGAGGCGGGGCTGCTGGAAGACGACGCCGAACGCGGTGCGTTGTGCGCGGGGCGCCCGGTGCCGCCAGCCGCGGACGGGCTCGCCGTCGAGGACCACCTCACCGGCGTACGGCTCGTGCAGCAGGGCCGCTACCCGGGCGAGGGTGGACTTGCCGCAGCCGCTGGGGCCGAGCAGGCCGACGCTCTCGCCGGGTTCGAGGGTGAGGGTGAGGTCCCGCAGGACGGGCTCGCGGGGGTCGTAGCCCGCGGTGACGCGGCGCAGCTCAAGCATGGACGGACTCCCGTACGGGGTGGTGGCAGGCCGTGCCGTCGAGCAGGGCGGGCAGCCGGTCGCAGGCTGCGTCGGCGCGGTCGCAGCGCTCGGCGAAGGCGCAGCCCGGGGGCAGGGCGCCGAGTTCGGGCGGCATGCCGGGGATCGGGGTGAAGTCCCGGTCGGGGAGGGCGTTCAGGAGGCCGCGGGCGTACGGGTGCCGGGGGCCCGGGGCGCCGAAGAACGTGGCGGCGTCGGTGAGTTCGACGACGCGGCTCGCGTACATCACGGCGACCCGGTCGGCGATGCGTTCGGCGGCGGCGAGGTCGTGGGTGATGAGCAGCAGGGCACGCTCGTCGCCGATGTGGCGGCGCAGTTCGTCGACTGTGCGGTCGACGAGGTCGCGGTCGAGTCCGGTCGTGGGTTCGTCGGCGAGCAGCAGCGGGGCGTCGCCGACGAGGGCGAGCGCGGTGGCGGCGCGCTGGGCGAGGCCGCCGGAGAGTTCGTGGGGGTAGTGGTCGAGGTGGTCGGCGGGGAAGGCGGCGCGGGCGGCGGCCGCCTCGACGGCGGCGCCGAGCTTCCGGTCGCGGCGCCGCAGGCCGGTCAGTTCCCGTACGGTCTCGGCGAGTTGGGCGCGGACGGTGCGGACGGGGGTGAGGTGGGCGGCGGGGCTCTGCGGGACGAGGCCGACGCGCCGGCCGCGCACGGTGCGGGCGAGGGTCGCCTCGTCGGTGCCGAGCAGGTCGAGGCCGTCGACGTGTGCGGTGCCGGCGGTCTCGGCGTTGGCGGGGAGGAGGCCGAGCAGGGCGGAGGCGAGCGCGGACTTGCCGCAGCCGCTCTCGCCGACGAGGGCGAGGCACTCCCCCGCCGCGAGGTCGAAAGTGGCGTCGCTGACGGCGTGCACGTACGCGCCGTCGCGCATCCGGAAGCGGACGGATAGGCCGTCCACCGAGAGCACCGGGGTGGTCACAGGGTCAGCTCCGATCGGCGGCGCGGGTTGAGGCGTTCGCGCCAGGCTCCGGCGAGGCCCGCGATGGCGAGGGTCGGCACGATGATGAACAGTCCGGGGAAGAGGGTGGGCCACCAGTCGCCGGCCAGCAGCGAGCCGCGCGCCGACTGCACGAGGGTGCCGAGGCTCGCCTGGTGGGCGGGGAGTCCGAGGCCGAGGAAGGACAGGGCGGACTCGTGCCAGACGGCGTGCGGCACCATGAGGACGGCGGCGAGCGCGGCCTGGGGCAGTACGCCGGGCAGCAGGTGCCGGAGGGTGACCCGCCATCGGGAGGCACCGCCGGAGATCGCCGCGTCGATGTACGGGCGCGAGCGCAGGGAGAGCACTTCGGCGCGCACGATGCGGGCCGTGGACAGCCAGTGGGTGAGGCCCACGGAGACGACCACGGGCCAGACGCCGGGCCGGAACATGGCGACGATGAAGATGCCGAGCAGCAGGTGCGGCACCGAGGAGAAAGCGTCGACGACGCGCATCAGGACCCGGTCGGTCCAGCCGCCGAGGGCGCCGGCGAGCGCGCCGACGGCCGTTCCGACGACGGTCGCGACGACGGCGGCGACGACCCCGACGAGCAGGGAGACGCGCAGCCCGTAGACGCAGCGCAGCAGCAGGTCTCGGCCGACGTCGTCGGTGCCGAACGGGTGGGCCCAGGTGGGCGGTCGCAGTTTCGCGGCGAGGTCGACGGCCTGCTGGTCGAGCTGGGTCAGGGGCGGGACGAGCAGCACGGCGAGCAGGACGGCGGCCACGATCACGGCGGAGGAGCGCACCCGCCACGCGCGCGTGGAGCGGCGCCGGGTGCCGTGCGTGCGCCAGGCGAGGGTCTGGTCAGCCATCGAAGCCCACCCTCGGGTCGGCGAGGCCGTACATCAGGTCGGCGGCCCAGTTCCCGGCGAGGACGGCGCACGTGGCGAGGACCGTGAGCGCGGCGAGCAGGGAGAAGTCGACGGAGGTGGCGGCCTGGACGGTCGCGGCGGCGATGCCGGGCCAGCTGAAGACGGTCTCCACGAGGAGGGCTCCGGTGATGAGTTCGGGCACGCGCGAGCCGATCAGGGTGAGGACGGGCAGGGTGCCGGAGCGCAGGGCGTGGCCGAACAGGACGGTGCGCGGGGCGAGTCCGCGGGCCTTGGCGCCGCGTACGGGGTCCTCGTCTAGGGCTTCGCCGACGCCTTGCCGCACGTAGAGGACGAACCAGGGAAGTTGCGAGACGGCGAGGACGCCGACGGGCAGGACGAGGTGGGACAGGACCTGGCCCGCGCCGACCGTGGTGGAGCCGGTGTCGGTGAGGCCGCCGGCGGGCAGCACTCCGAGTTCGAGGGCGAACAGCCAGACGGCGAGGAGCCCGAGCCAGAACGGCGGGGCGGCTTCCAGGGTGTACGCGAGGGAGGTGACGGCGCGGTCGAGCGGGCTGCCTCGGCGGCGCGCGGCGAGCACGCCGAGGAGGGTGCCGACGACGATCGCGGCGAGGAACGCGGTGGCGGCGAGCAGCACGGACCAGCCGAGGCGTTCGCCGATGACCTGGGCGACGGGCTGGCGCATGACGGCGGAGTCGCCGAGGTCGCCGTGGAGCGCGGAGGTGAGCCAGTCCCACCAGCGGCCGGTCAGCGGGCGGTCGACACCGAGGTTCTCGCGGAGCTGGTCGAGGTTCTCCTGGGACGCGGTGAGTCCGGCGGTGCCCGCGTAGGCCTTGACCGGGTCGAAGGGGGAGGCGGCGGCGACCGCGAAGACGCCGAAGGTGACGACGGCCAGGACGGGCACGGCGAAGAGGATCCGCCGGCCCGTCAGGCGTGCCATCGGCCCCCAGGGGAGCCGCCTGCTCATGCGCGCCAGTCCTCGACGTTCCACCAGGGGCCGGAGGCCAGGCCGTGGTCGTGCGGTTCGACCTGGGTGGTGAGGTCGCCGAAGCGCTCGTCGACGACGTAGAGGTGGTCGATGTGGGTGAGGAAGGTGTAGCCGGGGTCCTTCACCAGGGCGCGCTGGACGGTGTCGTACGCCTTCTGCCGCTCGGCGCGGTCGTCGGTCCTGCGGGCCGCTTCGAGGGCCCGGTCGACGCTCTTGTCGTCGTACCAGGCCATGTTGTTGAAGCCGTCGCCCGCGAGCGTGGACCTGAGCAGGCCGTACTGGTCGAAGTCGGGGTCGGCGGGGGCGCCGCCGCCGGCGAGGACGGCGTCCTCGGGCATGCGGGGCATGATGACCTCCCACGTGCCGGACTCGACCTTGATGTCGATGCCGAGCTTCTTGGCGTCGGAGGCGTAGGCGAGGGCGTGGTCCTGGCGGAGCTTGTCGCCGGTCAGGTACCACAGCGGGAAGGCGGCGCGGACGCCGTTCCTGGTCCGGACGCCGTCGGCGCCCTTCTTCCAGCCGGCCTCGTCGAGCAGCTTGTTCGCCTGGTCGACGTCGTACGCGCGCTCGGTGCCCCGGGTGAACCAGGGGCTGTCGGTCGGGACGGGCCCGTAGGCCTCCTTGCCGGCGCCTTCGAGGATCCGGTCGACCATGGCCTTGCGGTCGACGCCGGTGTCGAGGGCGCGGCGGATCGCGGTGTCGCCGGTGACCGTGTTGCCGGTGGGCAGGGTGACGAGGCGGTAGTCGAAGCTCTTGGCCGCGTACGTCTTCTTGCCGCCGTCCTTCGCGAAGGTCCTGGCGAGGTTCGGCGGGAGAATGGCGCCGTCGAGGTCGCCGGAGCGCAGCCGGGTGGCGCGCACGTCGTCGTCCTTGATGACGGCCATGGTGAAGTGCTCGATCTCCGGCTTGCCGCCCCAGTAGTCGGGGTTCGCCTTGAAGACGAGCTGCTCGCCCTTGGACCACTTGACGAGTTCGTAGGGGCCGGTGCCGACGGGCTTCGTGGTGAAGGTGCCGCTGTTGACGTCCTGCTTCGCCGCGATGTGCTCGGGGGCGATGGGCAGGACGGTGCGCTCGGCGAACGGCGCGTAGGGGTACTTGAGGTGGAAGACGACGGTGTCGTCGCCCTTCGCCTCGACGTCCTCGACGGCGTCCAGCTCGGTCTTCGAGGCGTTGTTCGTCTTCTTGTCGAGGATCGTCTCGTAGGTGAAGACGACGTCCTCGGACGTGAACGGCTCGCCGTCGCTGAACTTCACGCCCTCGCGCAGCTTGTACGTGTAGGTGCGGCCGTCGTCGGTGACCTTCGGCAGGGCGGCGGCGAGGGCGGGCTTCAGCTTCATACCGGCGTCGTGGGTGAGCAGCCCGTCGAAGATCTTCGAGTTGCCGTCCTTGCCGTAGCCGAGCAGGGGGCTGAGGCTGTCGGGTTCGTAGGCGATGCCGACGACCGCGCTGTCGGAGCCGCCCTTGCCGCCGCCCGCGGTGCCGTCGTCCGGCGCCGCGCAGGCCGCGGCGGTCAGCGCGAGTGCGGTGACCGCCGCTCCTGATATGACGCTCCGTGCCGGACGTGCCACTCCACCCACCCCTGTTCAAGATCGACCGTTATTGCATAAAGCTGTTGTTGCGAACAGCTCGCAATAATGCCATCTCGTCAAGGTTGGGCAAAGGCGGGGTCAAGCCAAGTGGCTCCCGGCGGGTTCGGTCAGGGCGCCCAGAGCTCCACCAGCTCGGCCAGCTCCTCGCGGTGCCGGCCCGCGGTGCCCAGTGCGATCGAGTCGGCCTTGGCCCGCTTCAGATAGAGGTGGATGGGGTGTTCCCAGGTCATGCCGATGCCGCCGTGCAGCTGGAGGGCCTCCTCTGCGGCGTGCACCGCGACCGGCGCCGCGTAGGCCTGGGCTACGGCCACCGCGATGTCGGCGTCTTCGCTGCCGGCGGCGAGCGCGTCCGCCGCGCCCCGCGCCGCGGCCTTCAGGTTGACCGTCTCCAGCCAGAGCTGGGCGAGGCGGTGCTTGAGCGCCTGGAAGGAGCCGACGGGGCGGTTGAACTGGTTCCGCTCGCGTGTGTAGCGCACGGTCTCGGTCAACAGCCATTCGGACAGGCCCAGTTGCTCGGACACGAGCAGGCCGGCTCCGGCGCGCAGGGCGCGGCGGACGGCGGGTGCGGCGGTGGGCGCGAGGAGGCGTCCGGCCGCGCCGTCGAACGCGACCGCGGCGAGCGGGCGGGTGCGGTCGAGGGAGGTCTGCGGGGTGACCGTGACCCCGGAGGCCCCGGCGTCGACCGCGAACAGGCCGTCGGCGGTGGGCACGAGGAACACGTCCGCGGCGGCCGCGTCCGCGACCCCGGTGACGGCGCCGGTCAGTGCCGCCGCGTCCGCGCGCACGCTCCACTCGTCGCGCGGCGCCCGGTCCGACAGCGGCACGGCGAGGGCGCCGACCGTGCGGCCGGAGGCGAGTGCGGCGAGCAGGGTCGCGGCCTCCTCACCCTCGCAGGCGAGCAGCGCCTCGGTCGCGACGACGGCGCTCGTCAGGTACGGGACGGGAGCGACGGCCCGACCCAACTCCTCAAGGACGACGGCCGCTTCGCGGTGCGTGGCGCCCTGACCGCCCCGCTCCTCGGGCACGAGGAGTCCGGCCAGGCCCATGCTCTCCGCGAGGTTCTTCCACAGGGCGCGGTCGTGCGGCTCGTCCGATTCGGCGCGGGTCTGGACGGTCGCGGCGTCGCAGTGGTCGGCGAGCAGATCACGGACCGCCGAGCGCAGGGCTTCCTCTTCCTCCGTGTAGAGGAGGTCGGGCTGGTGGCTCATCGGGACAGGTCCTTCCAGGCGACGTCCTTGTCGGTGCGCGGCTCGGGCGGCAGGCCCAGGACGCGCTCGGCGACGATGTTCAGCAGGATCTCGCTCGTCCCGCCCTCGATGCTGTTGCCCTTGGCGCGCAGGTAGCGGTAACCGGCCTCGCGCCCCTCGAAGTCGACGAGCTCGGGGCGGCGCAGCGTCCAGTCGTCGTACAGCAGGCCTTCCTCGCCGAGGAGTTCGACCTCCAGTCCGCTGATCTCCTGGTTGAGCCGGGCGAAGCCGAGCTTCATGCCGGCGCCCTCGGGGCCGGGCTGTCCGGCGACGAGCTGCTGGCGCAGCCGCTCCCCGGTGAGCCGGGCGACCTCGGCCTCGACCCAGAGCTTGACCAGGCGCTGGTGCAGGTCCTGGGTGCGCAGCTCGGGACGCTCGCGCCAGGTCTTCGCGGCGAGGCCGATGAGGCCGCCTTCACGGGGGATGCGGGCGCCGCCGATCGCGACGCGTTCGTTGTTGAGCGTGGTCTGGGCGACCTTCCAGCCGTCGCCGATCTCGCCGAGCCGGTGGGCGTCGGGGATCTTCACGCCGGTGAGGAACACCTCGTTGAATTCGGCCTCGCCGGTGATCTGGCGCAGCGGCCGCACGTCGACGCCGGGGTCCGTCATGTCGCAGACGAAGTACGTGATGCCCTTGTGCTTGGGCACGTCCGGGTCGGTGCGGGCGATGAGGATGGCGAAGCGCGCGTTGTGCGCGCCGGACGTCCACACCTTCTGGCCGTCGACGGTCCAGGTGTCGCCGTCGAGGACGGCGCGGGTGCCGAGCGCGGCGAGGTCGGATCCGGCGCCGGGCTCGCTGAAGAGCTGGCACCACACCTCCTCGCCGGTCCACAGCGGCTTCAGGAAGCGCTTCTTCTGCTCCTCGGTGCCGTAGCGCAGGATGGTGGGGGCGGCCATGCCGAGCCCGATCCCGTTGCGCCGCGGGTCGTTGTCGGGGGCGCCCGCGGCCGTCAGCTCGGCGTCGACGACGGCCTGGAGGGAGCGCGGCGCGTCGAGGCCGCCGAGGCCCTGCGGATAGTGCACCCAGGCGAGTCCGGCGTCGAAGCGGGCCCGCAGGAACTCCTCGCGGGGTGTGGTGGCGGGCGGGTGCGCGGCCAGGAACTCCTGGGTCAGCGCGCGCAGTTCGGCGGCGTCGGCGCTCATGCGCGGGCTCCTTCCGTACGGGCGTCCAGGCCGGGCACGACGACGACGCGGCCCGTGGTGACGCCGTCGGCGACGCGCTGCACGGCGGCCGGCGCGTCCGCGAGGCCCACGCGCTCGCTGACGAGGGGCTTGATGGCGCCGCGCGCGGCGAGCTCGGTCAGCTTCTCGTGGCAGTGCGGGATGAGCTTCGGGTTCTTGCTCGCGTACAGGCCCCAGTGGAGGCCGAGGATCGAGTAGTTCTTGACCAGCGCGTGGTTGAGGGCGGGGCTCGGGATGGTGCCCGAGGCGAAGCCGACGACGACGATGCGGCCCTCGAAGGCGACGGTCTTGGCGGACTGGGTGTACGCCTCGCCGCCGACCGGGTCGTAGATCACGTCGGCGCCGCGGCCGCCGGTGGCCTCCTTGACGGCGGCGATGACGTCCTCGGAGCGGCGGTCGACGACGACGTCGCAACCGAGCTCGGCGGCGACCTTCGCCTTCTCGGGGCCGCCGACGACGCCGATGACGCGGGCGCCGGCGGCCTTGCCGAGCTGGACGGCGGCGCTGCCGACGCCGCCCGCGGCGGCGTGCACGAGCAGCGTCTCGCCGTCCTGGAGGCGGGCGCGCTGGTGCAGGCCGAACCAGCCGGTCTGGTAGCCGATGTGCAGAGCGGCCGTCTCGGCGTCGTCGAGCGCGTCGGGCGCGGGCAGCAGGGCGCGCGCGTCGGCGACGGCGTACTCGGCGAAACCCCCGTGAGGCAGCACCGGGTTGGCGATGACGCGGCGGCCGTCCTCGGTCTCGCCGCAGATCTCGACGCCCGGGGTGAACGGGAGCGGGGGCCTCACCTGGTACTGGCCGCGGCAGAGCAGGGCGTCCGGGAAGTTGATGTTGGAGGCGCGCACCTTGAGCAGGACCTGCCCGTCGCCGGGCACAGGGCGCTCGACCTCTTCGAGGCGCATCACCTCGCTCGGCTCGCCGTTCTCGTGCACTTGCCATGCCTGCATGCGGGGCCTCCACGGGACTGCGTCGTCACACCGGGTTCCACGGCCGGTCGCTGACCGGCCCAGTCGCATACTAAGCGGTCGCTTGCCGTCCTGTGAATGCCTCTCGGCGAATGCGCCGCGAGGTCATTCCTGGGGGCCGCGCGCGGGTCTGGCCCGGACGTGCATCCGCTCGCCCTGCGGCCCGAAGAGACTCAGGAACTCGGCGGGCCCCTCCCCCGTCGATCCGAACCAGTGCGGCACGCGCGTGTCGAACTCGGCGGCCTCACCGGGGCCGAGCACCACATCGTGCTCGCCGAGCACGAGGCGCAGCTTGCCCGAGAGCATGTAGATCCACTCGTAGCCCTCGTGCGTCTGCGGGTCGGGCTCCTGCAGTCGCTGCGGCTCGATCACCTTGTACGCCTGCAGGCCACCCGGCTGTCGGGTCAGCGGGAACATGGTGCGCCCGCCGTGCACGATCGGCTTGGCCCGCACGCGCGGATCACCCACGGGCGGCGCACCGACCAGCTCGTCGAGCGCGACCTGGTGGGCGCGGGCGATCGGGAGCAGCAGCTCCAGGCTGGGCTTGCGCAGGCCGGACTCCAGCCGGGACAGCGTGCTCACCGAGATGCCGGTGGCCTCCGAGAGCCCGGTCAGCGTGGCGCCGCGCTCCTTGCGCAGGGCGCGCAGGCGCGGGCCGACGCCCGTGAGCACGGCCTCCATGCTCTCGGCGGGCTGCTCGGCCACGGACTCGGCCGCGTGGGTGTGCGAGTGCGACTTCATCCTTCCATTGCAGTTTCGGCAAAGCGGTTTGTCAATACGCACGATCCGGTGCATCTTCGAGAACGGGAGACGGCAGGAGATTCCGCCGTTCCGGTGCAGCGAGGTGACCGTGATGAGCAACGCAGACTCCGAGCAGACGGTGTACGACGTCGTGGTGATCGGCGGTGGCACGGCGGGCCTGTCGGCGGCCCTGATCCTCGGCCGCGCGCGCCGCTCCGTGCTCGTCGTCGACGCGGGCGAGCCACGCAACGCCCCGGCCGCGCACATGCAGGGCTACCCGTCCCGCGACGGCATGCCGCCCGCCGAGTTCCTGGCCGTGGTCCGTGAGGAGGTCGCCGGGTACGGGGTCGAGCTCGTCCGGGACCGGGTGACGAAGGCGGTGCCGGACGGCTCCGGCGAGTTCGACGTGGTCCTCGCGGAGGGCGGCGGCGTCCACGGGCGCCGCCTGGTCGTCGCGACCGGCCTGACGGACGAGCTGCCGGACGTTCCGGGCGTCGCCGAGCGCTGGGGCCGCGACGTGATCCACTGCCCGTACTGCCACGGCTACGAGGTACGGGACGAGCCGGTCGGTGTGCTGTACGCGCCCGCCGCCGGTATCCATCAGGCCCTGCTGTTCAGCCAGTTGTCGCACGACGTGACCCTGTTCCTCGGCGCCCACGGCGAGGACGCGCTCACGGACACCGAGTGGCGGCTGCTGGCGGCGGCCGAGGTCGCTGTGGTGACGGGCGAGGTGGCGGAGCTGGTCGTGACGGACGACCGCCTCACCGGGGTCCGCCTCGCCGACGGCCGGGTGATCCCGCGCACGGTCACCGTGGTGGCGCCCCGCATGACCCCGAACGACTCCCTGCTGACCGGCCTCGGCGCCGACACCCGGGACACCCCGGCCGGCCGTTTCCCGGCCGTGGACCCCACGGGCCTGACGAGCGTCCCGGGTGTCTGGGCGGTCGGGAACGCGGCGGGGCCGGCGGAGCAGGTGGTGAACGCGGCGAGCGGCGGCTACCGGGCGGGCACGGCGATCAACATGGACCTGCTCCTGACGGACCTGGAGGACCGGGCCGCGGCCGCCACGACCTGAGGCAGGCCCCGGGCCCACAGGGGCCCGGAGCACCGAGCCCGCACGGACGCGGGAAGGCCGCGGCCCGCACGGGCATGGAAAGGTCACGCCCCGCGCGGTATCCATGCGCGCATGGACTCCACGACGCCGCTGCCCGGACTCCCCGCCCCTCCCCCGCCCGGCGCCCACGCCCTGCCGCCGGGGACCTATGACGGACGGCTCGTGCTGGTGACCGGAGGCGGCACCGGTCTGGGCCGGGCGGTCGCCGCCGAGTTCGCCCGGCTCGGCGCGTCCCTGCTCCTCGTCAGCCGCCGCGAGGAGCATCTGGCGCCCGCCCGCGCCGAGTTGGCGAAGGTTCCCGGGGCGGGCCCGGTGACCTCGCAGCGGTGCGACATCCGCGACGCGGACCGCATCGCCGAGGTCTTCGACGCCGCCGTCGCCGCGCACGGCCGCCTCCCGGACGTCCTGGTCAACAACGCGGCGGCCAACTTCCCCGTCCCCTCGGAGGACATGACACCGAACGGCTGGCGCGCGGTCGTCGACATCACGCTCACCGGTACGTTCTTCATGACGCGCGAGTTCGGCCGCCGCCATCTCGCCGAGGGCACCCCGGGCTCGGTGATCGCGGTCGGCGCCTCGTACGCGTGGACGGGCGGACCCGGGTACGCGCACAGCGCGGCGGCGAAGGCGGGCGTCAAGAGCCTGGTCGAGTCACTGGCCGTGGAGTGGGGCCCGTACGGGATCCAGGTCAACGGCCTGGTCCCGGGGCTCATGCCGCACGAGGACATGACCGCCGACATCCGGGCCCGACTCGACCGGGCCCCGGACCCGGGCGCCCGCCAGCCCGCGCTGCGGGTGGGCGCGCCGAGGGAGCTCGGCTGGGCGGCCACCTTCCTCGCCTCGCCCTACGCCCGTTTCATCAGCGGGCACACGCTCGTGGTGGACGGCGCGAACTGGCAGCGGCGCGACCTGGTGAACGCTCCGGTGACGCCGGTGCGCGAGCAGCTGGACCGCGGCCCGTTCGCCCCCTAGGGTCTGTCCGCACGGTCCGGGCTGCCGGGGGCCGCCCGGCAGCCCTGGGCGCGGTCAGCCGAGGCGCTGCCCGTAGACGTGGTCGACCTTCATGGTCATCAGTACGCGCCGGTCGGCGACCATGACCGCGCGGTACTCGTCCCAGTCGGGGTGCTCGCCCGCGGCCTTGCGGTAGTAGGCGACGAGGGTCTCGACCTCGGGCCCGTGCGGGTCGGTGCCGGGGCCGACGAGTTCGACGGCGCCCTCGGCGGTGGCCCACTCGCGGCCGCCGGGTCCGGTGACCTCCAGGGCGGCGCGCGGGTCGCGGCGCAGGTTCGCGGTCTTGGCGCGGCCCTCCGTCATCGACACGTACAGCGTCTCGGTGTCGCGGTCGTAGAACGGCAGCACGGGCGACAGTTGGGGCCGCCCGTCGGACTTGAGGGTGGCGAGGACGCCGAGGCGGCTCTCGGCGAGCAGGGCGCGGGGGTCGAACGGTGCGGAGGTCATGGCTGCCTTCCGGACGGTGCGGTCTGTGGGCCTCGGCCTCCGCAAACCGCCCGCCGGCGTCCTTTCTTCCCGCACGGGCGCGGGATTCGCCCGGACGGCTCACGCCCCGCGGAATCGGGGCGGCCTGCGGCCCGCCTTCGCCGTGAAGCCTTCCGTGGCGTCCTGGGAGGTCAGGGTCAGCGCGGCGCTCATCGCGACGCGGTCGAGCGCGGCGTCGAGCCCGGCGTCGGCGTAGGCGTCGACGTCCCGTTTGACGGACTGCACGGCGAGCGGCGCGTTCGCGGCGATCTCCGCGGCGACGGCCCGCGCCTCCTTGTCCAACTCCTCCAGGGGGACGACCTGTTGGAGCAGATTCAGCCGGTGTGCCGTGCCGGCGTCGATGCGGCGCCCGGTCAGCGCGAGGTACTTCGCCCACCCCGCGCCCGCCTCACGCGCGATCCGCAGGTCGCCTCCCGCGTCGACGGCGACGCCCAACTGCGCCTCGGGCAGGGCGAACACGGCGTTCTCGGCCGCGATGCGCACGTCCGCCATCAGCGCCAGTTCGAAGCCGAACCCGAGGCAGTAGCCCTGCACGGCGGCGACGACCGGTTGCGGCAGCCGGGCGAACGCGGCGAACCGCTCGTGCGCCCAGCGGATCCCCTCGTAGTAGCCGCGTGCCCGCGCGGACCCGCTCTCGCCCTCGATGCCGCCACCGGGCGCGCCGACGTCGATCCCGGCGCAGAACGCCCGCCCCTCGGCCCGCAGCAGCACGACCCGGACGCGGTCGTCGAAGCGGATCCGGTCGGCCATCACCCCGAGCTGACGGCTGGCCTCCCAGCTCCAGGCGTTCAGCTTGGCCGGGCGGCACAGGGTGAGCACCCCGATCCCGTCCGGCTCCACGTCCAGCCGCATCCGCAGGTCGTCCCCGTCGGGCAGGCTCCCGTCGGTCGTGTCGATCATGCCGCCTCCAGCTCCGTCGGCACCGCGAGCGGCGCGCAGCGTAACGGCTCCGGGCGTGACCTTGAAGGGACGGCGCACCACACGTCTCCACTCCCGAGGTAGACAGTGTCTACACCGATCGGGTAGACACTGTCTATGAATGAATCGGCACCACCGGAGCATCAGGCGTCCGAGCCCGCCCGGAGCGGCGGCTCAAGCCTGCGCGAGAGGCTCGTGGACACGGGTGTGGCACTCGTCGACGCGGAGGGCGCGGCGGCCCTGTCGCTGCGGGAGATCGCCCGCCGGGCCGGCGTCTCGCACGGCGCCCCGCGCCGCTACTTCCCGACGCACCTGGAGCTCCTGTCGGCGATCGCGCGGCGCGGCTTCACGGATCTGGGGGCGCGCGTCGCCGGGACCCTGGCGCAGGCGGACGCGGATCCGCGCGCCCGGATCACCGCCCTCGCCCGCGTCTACCTGGACTTCGCGGCCCGCCATCGCGGCATGTACGAGCTGATGTTCCGTCACGATCTGTTGGAGAGCGACCGGTTCGGGCTGCGGGAGACGAGCCTTCCGCTCTTCGGCGTGCTCGTGGAGCTGATCGCCGCGGTCCGCCCGGAGGCCGAACCCGCCGTCGTGGCGGGTGCGTTGTGGGCGAACCTGCACGGGGTGGCCCAGCTGTGGGGCTGGGGCAGTCTGCAGCTCGCGACCGGATCCGAGGCGGTCGACCCGCTCCTCACCGCCGTCCTGGACGCCCATCTGGGCCCGGTGGCTCGATGAGCGGCACGGCGCACCGCAGGATCACCCTCGCGGGCAGCGTGATCGGCGCGGTACTCGTCGCGCTCGACGGCACCGTCCTGACCGTCGCGCAGCCCGCGCTGGGCGACGACCTCGGGGCAGGTCTCGGCCAGGTCCAGTGGACCAGCACCGCGTATCTGATCACGGTGGCGAGCCTGCTCGTGTTCGCGGGCCGGCTGGGCGACCGGTACGGGCACCGGCGCTTGTTCGGGTACGGGATGCTCGGCTTCGCGGTGGCCTCGGCGGGTGTCGGTCTCGCCCCGGACATCGGCGTGCTGATCGGGCTGCGGGTGGTGCAGGGCGTGTGCGGAGCGCTGTTGCAGCCGGCGACGCTCGGCATGCTGCGGGCGGCGTTCCCGGCGGACCGGCTGGGCCCGCCGATCGCCGCCCGTACCGCGGCGATCGGCCTCGCGGCCGCGGCGGGCCCGGTCGTCGGCGGCGTGCTCACGGCACACTTCGGCTGGCGCTCGGTGTTCTTCCTGGGTGTGCCGCCCGCGCTGGTGATCGCCGTGCTCGTGCTCCTCGTACGGGATCCGGAGGCGGCGGACGCCTCCCGTGAGCAGCCGGTGGGGCTCGATCCGCTGGGGGCGCTGCTCCTCGGCTGCGCGCTCGCGGGCCTGGTCACGGGACTCGTGTCCCTGCCCGACGCGACGGTCGCCGTCCCGGCCCTCGTCGGCGCGGTCGTCGCGGGGGCACTCCTCGTACGTCACGAGCGCCGCGCGCCGAGCCCGTTGCTCTCCCCCGCCGTGATCGCCGCACCGGTGACGGCGACCTCGCTCGCCATCCTGCTGACGGCGTCCGCGGCGCTCTTCGGCGCACTGTTCTCGGCGACGTACTTCCTCCAGGACGTGCAGCATCTGGACGCGCTGGCCACGGCGCTGCGGATGCTGCCGGCCGCGCTGTGCATGGTGCTGGCGGCGCCGCTGGGCGCGGTGCTCCTGCGGCGGCACGGGGCGCGGACGACGACGGCCGGCGGGCTCGCGCTGCTGGCCCTGGGCGTCCTGGCCTTCGGCCGGCTCACCACCGACGCGTCCGGACTGACCGTCGGTGCCTGCGCGTTGGCGATGGGCGCCGGGTTCGGCACCGTCATGGTGACCGCGACGGAGGTCCTGGTCCGCCGGGCGCCGCGCGCCCATGCCGGTGTGGCGGGAGGCCTTCAGCAGACGGCGATGAACATCGGCCCGACCCTCGGCGTGGCCGTGGCGACGATGCTCCTCGTCTCCCCGGCGGACGCCGCCTCCCCGGACACGTTCACCGCGTCCATGCGCACGACCCTGACGGTGCTGGCGCTGCTCACGGCGCTCGCGGCCGCCGCCGCGCTCCGCAGGCTGCCCGCCAGGGCCCCGCTCCGGGTGGAGGCGGACGTCAGCGGCTGAACAGTTCGAACGCCACGGCGGGCTTCCCGCCGAAGCGCTCGGCCACGGCCTGCGCGTTCCCGGTGAGGAAGGTGCGGCAGTACGTCTCCGGGTCCTCGCTCGTCAACACCTCGATGTACGTGCGGTGTTCGAGCAGGGACCGCACGGAGCGCTCCAGGCCGGGCGTCGCGTCGACGGCGTGCGTGGGCTGCACCGAGCCCGCGACCGCCACCCACTTCACCCCGTTCCAGGGCTCGAGGCCCTGCTCGACGAGCTCGGGGAAGATCCAGCGGTTGCCCGCGTCGGACGCCGCGTCGAGGGTGGCCCGGCCGACGGCCACGTGGTCCGGCGTGTTCCAGTGGACGCCGCCCCAGGTGTCCCGGTGGTTGAGGGTGATGACGAGTTCGGGGCGGTGCCGGCGGATCGCGGCGGCGATGTCGCGGCGCAGCGCCGTGCCGTACTCGATGACCCCGTCCTTGTGGCCGAGGAACTCGACGGTGTCGACGCCGACGACGGCCGCGCTGGCCCGCTGCTCCTGTTCGCGCAGCGGGCCGCACTTCTCCGGCTCCAGGGTGTCGATTCCGGCCTCGCCGCGGGTGGCCAGCACGTAGGTGACCTCGCGGCCGGCGTCGGTCCACGCGGCGATCGCGGCGGCGCAGCCGTACTCCAGGTCGTCGGGGTGCGCCACGACGGCCAGAGCACGGCTCCAGTCCTCCGGCATCGGCTCCAGCGGTGTCTTCTTCGATTCGGGCGAGCTCATGGTTGGCAGCGTAGGCGCCTCTGCGGCGGGCGGCACGTGTTTCCCGGGCGACCGCGGGCCGGGGGGGGGGGGGCCGGCCCGGCCGCGGGGCCCCCAGTGGGATCGGCCCCCCCCCCCCCCACAACAGATAGGTGGGGGTGGCACTATG
>NZ_JBHYTK010000151.1:0-19649 GCF_042749255.1 Streptomyces sp. NPDC059524
TGGGCCCCCCTCGTTGTAGTCTGTGTTTAAAAAATCGTGTGGGGGGGGGGTGGTGGCTCTAATTGGGGGGGGGGGCGTTTTTTTTTTTTCGGCCCCCCCCCACGGCGTTTACATTCGCTACGGCTGTGTCACTGCTGGCGGTACATCTCCGCCACCAGGAACGCCAGGTCCAGGGACTGGCTGCGGTTGAGGCGCGGGTCGCAGGCCGTCTCGTAGCGCTGGTGCAGGTCGTCGACGAAGATCTCGTCGCCGCCGCCCACGCACTCGGTGACGTCGTCACCGGTGAGCTCGACGTGGATGCCGCCCGGGTGGGTGCCGAGCTCCTTGTGGACCTCGAAGAAGCCCTTGACCTCGTCGAGCACGTCGTCGAAGCGGCGCGTCTTGTGGCCGGAGGCGGCCTCGAAGGTGTTGCCGTGCATCGGGTCGGTGACCCAGGCGACGACGGCACCCGACGCGGTGACCTTCTCGACCAGCTCGGGCAGCTTGTCCCGGACCTTGTCGGCGCCCATGCGGACGATGAAGGTCAGGCGGCCCGGCTCGCGGTCCGGGTCGAGGCGCTCGACGTACTGCAGCGCCTCCTCGGCCGTCGTGGTCGGGCCGAGCTTGATGCCGATCGGGTTGCGGATCTTCGAGGCGAACTCGACGTGCGCGTGGTCCAGCTGCCGCGTGCGCTCACCGATCCAGACCATGTGCGCCGACACGTCGTACAGGCTGCCCGTACGCGAGTCGACACGGGTCAGGGCCGACTCGTAGTCGAGCAGCAGGGCCTCGTGCGAGGAGTAGAACTCGACGGCCTGGAACTCTGCCGGGTCCGTGCCGCAGGCGCGCATGAAGTTCAGCGCGTTGTCGATCTCGCGCGCCAGCTGCTCGTAGCGCTGGCCCGACGGGGACGACTTCACGAAGTCCTGGTTCCAGGCGTGCACCTGGCGCAGGTCGGCGTAGCCGCCGGTGGTGAAGGCGCGCACCAGGTTGAGCGTGGAGGCGGACGCGTTGTACATCCGCTTCAGGCGCTCGGGGTCCGGGACGCGGGCGGCCTCGGTGAAGTCGAAGCCGTTGACGGAGTCGCCGCGGTAGGTCGGGAGCGTCACGCCGTCACGGGTCTCGGTGCCCTTGGAGCGGGGCTTGGAGTACTGGCCGGCGATGCGGCCGACCTTCACGACGGGCACGGAGGCCGCGTACGTGAGGACGGCGCTCATCTGCAGGAGGGTCTTGAGCTTCGCCCGGATGTGATCCGCGCTGACGGCGTCGAACGCCTCGGCGCAGTCGCCGCCCTGGAGGAGGAACGCCTCGCCACGGGCGACGGCTCCCATCCGGGCACGCAGCTGGTCGCACTCGCCGGCGAAGACCAGCGGCGGATAGGTCTCGAGCTCGGCGATCACATCGCGCAGAGCCTCGGCATCCGGGTACTCGGGCTGCTGCGCCGCGGGCAGGTCTCGCCAGGTGTTGCCAGCGCTTGCGCTGGTCTTAGCGTTCACGGTCACCTCGACAACATTACGGCCTCGGGCCCGTCGTCCATTCCGCCGCTCATTCCTTGAGACGGGTGTCCGAAGGGCTGATACGGTGGCCCCCATGTTCGCGCAGCTCATGAACCGCACCTGGTGGTGGACCGCACATCCGGCGGCCCACTGACTGCGCGTATCCGACATCGCGAAGGCCGCCCGAGGGGCGGCCTTCAGTGTTTTCCGACACCGACACCGGCTGTTCCTCCCGAATCCCACGCTCTCTCGAAGCGCTCCGGAAGGACACACCGTGCTGGAGAACCTGCTCACCGACGACCGCCCCTTCGCCCTGCTGCGCCGCCGCACCCCCGGCCGCGACCACGATGTGGTCGAGGTCCTGATCGGCGAGGTCGGCACGTACGAGCGGCTGGCCGACATCCCCGAGGGCCTCGCCCTCGTCCCGTTCCGCCAGATCCGCGAGCGCGGCTTCGACGTGCGCGACGACGGCACCCCGCTGACCGTGCTGCGCCCCGGGGAGTCCTACGAGATCCCGCTGGCCGAGGCCCTCGACACGCTGCCCCGGCACGCTGTGGACGTGCGCGGCGGCGGCTTCGACGTGGACGACGACACGTACGCGGAGATCGTCGGGCGGGTGCTGCGTGACGAGATCGGGCGCGGCGAGGGCGCGAACTTCGTGATCCGGCGGACGTACGAGGGCGAGATCCCCGGGTTCTCGCGGGCCGACGCGCTCGCCCTCTTCCGGCGGCTGCTCGACGGCGAGCGGGGCGCCTACTGGACGTTCGTCGTGCATACCGGGGAGCGGACGCTGGTCGGGGCGAGCCCTGAGGTGCATGTGCGGATGTCGGGCGGCACCGTCGTGATGAACCCGATCAGCGGTACGTACCGCTATCCGGCCGGCGGGCCGACCCCGGACGACCTGCTGGAGTTCCTCGCCGACGGCAAGGAGATCGAGGAGCTGTCGATGGTCGTCGACGAGGAGCTCAAGATGATGTGCACCGTCGGCGACATGGGCGGCGTCGTCGTCGGCCCGCGCCTGAAGGAGATGGCGCATCTCGCCCACACGGAGTACGAGCTGCGCGGGAAGTCGACGCTCGACGTGCGGGACGTCCTCAAGGAGACGATGTTCGCCGCGACCGTCACCGGCTCGCCGGTGCAGAACGCCTGCCGGGTCATCGAGCGGTACGAGTCCGGCGGCCGCGGCTACTACGCGGGAGCGCTCGCGCTGGTCGGACGGGACGCGGGCGGGGCGCAGACGCTCGACTCCCCCATCCTGATCCGCACCGCGGACATCGAGGCCGCGACCGGACGGCTGCGGGTGCCGGTCGGCGCGACGCTCGTACGGGGCTCGGACCCGGCGGGCGAGGTCGCGGAGACGCACGCCAAGGCGGCCGGGGTGCTCGCGGCTCTCGGCGTACGGCCCGGGCGGCCGCGTACGGAGGGCACGCGCCCGGCACTGGCCGAGGACCCGCGGGTGCGGGCGGCGCTCGACGGGCGCCGGGCGGCCCTCGCGCCGTTCTGGCTGCGGATGCAGCAGCGGTCCGGGGAACTGTCCGGGCACGCGCTGGTGGTCGACGGCGAGGACACGTTCACCGCGATGCTGGCGCACGTGCTGCGCTCGTCGGGGCTCGACGTGACGGTGCGGCGCTACGACGAGGAGGGGCTGCGGGAGGCGGTCCTCGCGCACGAGGGGCCGATCGTGCTGGGTCCGGGTCCGGGCGACCCCGCCGACCCGTCCGACCCGAAGATGCGCTTCCTGCGCTCACTGGCCGCCGACGTGATCCGGGAGCACCGGTACGGGGTGCTCGGCGTCTGCCTCGGGCACGAGCTGCTCGCGGTGGAGCTGGGCCTGGACCTCGTGCGCAAGGAGGTCCCGTACCAGGGCGCCCAGGTCGAGGTCGACCTGTTCGGCCGGACCGAGACGGTCGGCTTCTACAACAGCTTCGTGGCGCGCTGCGACGACGAGGCGGCGCAGGAGCTGGCCGCGCACGGCGTGGAGGTCAGCCGGGACGCCCGTACGGGTGAGGTGCACGCGGTACGGGGGCCTGGCTTCGCGGGCGTGCAGTTCCACCCGGAGTCGGTGCTGTCGCTGCGCGGGGCGGGGATCGTGCGGGAGCTGCTCGCTCAGGTGGCGGCGGGGACCAGCACGTTCTCGGAGCGGCGGCCCGCCCGGTAGTCCAGGACGTTGTGCACGGTGGTGGCGATGATCTGGCCGACGGCGTCCGACGTGTAGTACGCCTGGTGGGACGTGACCAGCACGTTCGGGAAGGTGACGAGGCGGGCCAGGGTGTCGTCCTCGACGACGTCGAGGGACTTGTCGAGGAAGAACAGGCCCGCCTCGGCCTCGTACACGTCGAGGCCGACGCCCGTGAAGCGGCCCTCGCGCAGCTCGGCGACGAGGGCCTTGGAGTCGATCAGGCCGCCGCGGCTGGAGTTCACCAGGATCGCGTCGTCCTTCATGGTGCGCAGCGCGGCCGCGTCGACGATGTGCTCGGTGGCGGGGAGCAGCGGGACGTGCAGGCTGATCAGGTCGGCCTCGGCGAAGAGCCGCTCCTTGTCGACGTACTTCATGCCGAGCTCCAGGCACTCCGGGTTCTCGGCGACGTCCCAGCCGAGCAGGTTCATGCCGAAGCCGTGGGCGATCCGGGTGAACGCGGCGCCGATCTTGCCGGTGCCGAGGATGCCGACGGTGCGGCCGCGCAGGTCGCGGCCCATGAGCCCGTCGAGCCGGAAGTCGAAGTCGCGGGTGCGGTTGCTGGCGCGGACGATGCGGCGGTTGACGGCCATCGCGAGGGTCCAGGCGAACTCGGCGACCGAGTACGGCGAGTACGACGAGACCCGGGCGACGGTGAGGCCGAGGCGCTCGGCGACGCCCAGGTCGATGTTGTTGAAGCCCGTCGAGCGCTGGGCGATCATCTGCGTGCCGCCGGCCGCGAGGGTCTGCAGGACGTGGTTGTTCAGGTTCGCGTTGACGCTGGTGGAGATGATCTCGTAGCCGGCGGCGATGGGCGCGGTGTCCTCGTTGAGGAACACGTCCAGGCACCGGACCTCGTAGTGATCGTCCTGGTGGGCCTCGAACGCCTTCTCGATGAGGGGCTTTTCGTCGGACTGCACACCGAAGGCGAGGATCTCCATGGCTGGATCCTAGGGTCGCGGGGCCGCTTCGGCTCGGCGGGCGGCCGAAGCGGTCCTCGGCGTCAGGCGTCGTCCAGGCCCCGCTCGATCGCGTAGCGCACGAGCTCGACCCTGTTGTGGAGCTGGAGCTTGCCCAGGGTGTTCTGGACGTGGTTCTGGACCGTGCGGTGGGAGATGACGAGGCGCTCGGCGATCTGCTTGTAGCTCAGCCCCTTGGCGACGAGGCGCAGCACCTCGGTCTCGCGCTCGGTGAGCTGCGGCGCCTTCGGCTCGTCGGCGCCCGCGGCGGGCGCCGGCTCGGAGGCGAGGCGGCGGTACTCGCCGAGGACCAGGCCCGCGAGGCCCGGGGTGAAGACCGGGTCGCCGACGGCGGTGCGGCGCACGGCGTCGACGAGCTCCTCGGTGGAGGCCGACTTGAGCAGGTAGCCGGTGGCGCCGGACTTGACGGCCTCCAGGACGTCCGCGTGCTCCCCGCTCGCGGACAGCACGAGGACCCGCAGCTTCGGGTCGGCGCCCACGAGCTCCTTGCAGACCTGGACGCCGGGCTTGGCCGGCAGGTTCAGGTCGAGGACGAGCACGTCGGGACCGGCCGCGCGGGCGCGCCGCACCGCCTGCTCGCCGTCGCCCGCGGTGGCGACGACGTCGAAGCCGGACTCGGCCAGGTCGCGGGCGACGGCGTCGCGCCACATCGGGTGGTCGTCGACCACCATGACCTTGATCGCGGCCCCGTCCGCCTGGTTCTGCTCTTCGCTCATCGCTGCGGTCCTGCCTTCCCCCGTGACGTTCACGTTCCGGTTCACTTCTTCTTCGGTACGAGCTTTTTCGGTACGAGCGTCTTCGGCGCGAGCAGCTTGGGTGCGGGCTGCTTCGGCACGGTCAGCTCGACCTCGGTGCCCTGGCCGGGGACCGAGATCAGTTCGGCGGTGCCGCCGATGTCGCGCAGCCGGCCGCGGATGGACTGGGCGACGCCGAGCCGCCCCTCCCCCTCGGCCTGCGCGAGCCGGCCCTCCGGGATGCCGGGGCCGTCGTCCCGTACGGTCACGACGACCGCGTCGGGCTCGTCCTCGACGAGGATCCAGGCGTGCGCGTCCTCACCGGCGTGCCGCCGCACATTGTCCAGGGCCGCGCTGACGGCCGCCGCCAGTTCGCGCGCGGCGGCCGGGGCCAGCAGGACCGGGGTGCCCGGTTCGGAGAACGTGACGCGGGCGCCCGCGTGCCCGGCGAGCAGCGGCCGCAGATCGCGGGGCTCCCCGGTGTCGGCGGGGTCCTCGGGGGCGGCGGGGTCGTCGAGGGCCCGTACGACGGCGCCCTGCGCGGCGTCCTCGGAGACCCGGGACGTGGGGGTGAGGCCGCCCGCGACGAGGGTGCGCAGCGCGATCTCCTGCTCCCCCGCGAGCCGGCCCAGCTCGGCGGCCTCGCCGCCCAGGGCGGAGCCGCGCCGCTGGACCATGGCGAGGACCTGAAGGACGCTGTCGTGGATGTCGCGGGCGAGTCGCTCGCGCTCGCGGGTCGCCGCCTCGATCTCCAGGGCGCGGGCGAGGGTGCGCTCGGAGGCGCGGGCCACCTCGACGACGTAGCCGATCGCTATCGAGGCGATGCAGACCAGCAGGACGTTGTGGATCGTGCTGCGGCTGAAGGCGCCGCGCTGGATCACGTTGGCCACGCCGATGAGGACGGACGCGGAGGCCGCCCAGCGCCAGCCGCCCTTGAGGGCCCAGGCGAGGACGGCGCCCGCCGTCCAGATCGACGGCAGGGTGGAGCCGCCGGTGACCGCGCGGTCGTGCCCGGCGACCGGGGAGAGCAGGATGCCGACGACGGCGACGGTCAGGTCGGCGGTCAGGAAGCGCTTGGTGCAGCGCCTGGCGCCGGAGACCTGGGGCAGCGTCGCCAGCGTCCAGACGACCAGGACGACGAAGTAGCCGATGGCGACCCAGGGCCGCTCGTAGACCTCGTACGCGGAGGCGAAGAGCCCGATCGCGTACAGCATGGTCAGGACGCGGTACCCCATGAGGGCGCGCCACAGCGGCTGTTCGACCGACATGCGGACGACGCGCTCGCGCCGGACCGTGTTCGCGCTGTTGCCCATCTCCCCCACCACTGTCCGAGAAAGCGACGGCGCGGCTACGAGCCGCCCCGCTCCTTCTCGCGCTCCTTCTCGAGCGCCTTCTTGGCTTCCTTCTCGGCCTTCTCCGCGTCCGCGATCTGCCGCTTGGCGGCGGTCGCGTACATGTCGACGTACTCCTGGCCGGAGAGCTTCATGATCTCGTACATGACCTCGTCGGTGACCGCGCGCAGGACGAAGCGATCGCCCTCCATGCCCTGGTAGCGGCGGAAGTCGAGGGGCTTGCCGATGCGGATGCCGGGGCGCATGAGCTTGGGGAGGACCTTGCCCGGGGGCTGGATCTTCTCCGTGTCGATCATGGCGACGGGGATGACGGGCGCACCGGTGGCCAGCGCCACGCGCGCGAGGCCGCCCGGCTTGCCGCGGTAGAGGCGGCCGTCGGGCGAACGGGTGCCCTCGGGGTAGATGCCGAAGAGCTCGCCGCGCTCCAGGACCTCGATGCCGCTCTTGATGGCGGCCTCGCCGGCGCCGCGCGAACCGGAGCGGTCCACGGGCAGCTGGCCGACGCCCTTGAAGAAGGCGGCCGTGAGCTTGCCCTTCACGCCGGGCGTCGTGAAGTACTCGGCCTTGGCGATGAAGGTGACCTTGCGGTCGAGGACGGCCGGCAGGAAGAACGAGTCCGAGAAGGACAGGTGGTTGCTGGCGAGGATCGCGGGGCCCTCGGCGGGGATGTTCTCCAGGCCCTCCACCCACGGCCGGAAACCGAGCTTCAGCGGCCCCCCGATGGCCACCTTCATTGCGCCGTAGATCAACCCACTGCCTTCCCTCGTTCCCGGACTCGTGCCGGATCGGCCCACGGATCAGTCCGAGATCAGTCCGAGGATCAGACCTTAACCCGCGAGGCCGCCCCCGGACGCCGACGACCCTGGTCGGTGTCGGTCCGGTCGCGTACGGTGAAGTGCACGTCGTAGTGCGCGTACTCCACGCTGTGTCACCTCTCCCCGTTGTCACTCCTTCCATGAACAGGAGACCGAAGGTGCCGGTCCTCCCTGGAGCCGAGCCGTACCGCCACGAAGGCGGCGAGGTAGGCGTCCTCCTCTGTCACGGCTTCACCGGATCCCCCCAGTCGATGCGGCCCTGGGCGGAGCATCTCGCCGCGCGCGGACTGACCGTCTCGCTCCCGCTGCTGCCCGGGCACGGCACCCGCTGGGAGGACCTCGCGATCACGGGCTGGCAGGACTGGTACGCGGAGGTGGACCGCGCCTTCGAGGAGCTGTCCGAGCGCTGCTCGCAGGTGTTCGTGTGCGGCCTGTCGATGGGCGGCGCGCTGGCGCTGCGCCTGGCGGCCCGGCACGGGGACAAGGTGGCGGGCCTCGTCCTCGTCAATCCGGGGAACAAGGTGCACGGCGCGGCCGCGCACGCCCTGCCCGTCGCCCGGCACCTGGTCCGCACGATCCCGGGGATCGCCTCGGACATCGCGAAGGAGGGCTCGGTCGAGGTCGCCTACGACCGGGTCCCGCTGCACGCCGCGCACCAGCTGCGGAACTTCTTCCGGCTGGTCGACCGCGAGCTCCCGCAGGTCACGCAGCCGCTCGTGGTGCTGCACAGCCCGCAGGACCACGTCGTGCCGCCCGCCGACTCGGCCCGGGTGCTCGGCCGGGTGTCCTCGCGCGACGTCACCGAGATCCTGCTGGAACAGAGCTACCACGTGGCGACGTTGGACCATGACGCGGACCGGATCTTCGAGGAGAGCGTCGCCTTCATCGACCGGCTCGCGGACGGCGCCGACGACGGCTCCGGCACGGGTGCGGACACGGGTGTGGAAGGGACGGCCAGCGGTGGCTGAGCAGGAGCGGCGGGAGCCGGAGAGCCCCGACGGCGGCGAGAGCCGCGATTCCGGGGCGGCGGCGGGCGGCGACCAGCCGGCCGCGGACCCGGAGCGCGACCCGCTGCTGCCCGCCGACGAGGACGCCGCGTGGGCGGAGATCGTCGCCGGGTACGGGCAGGAGCCGCCGGACCCGCCGGGTGCGAGGCCGTTCAAGCCGATGAAGGACCTGCCCCTGCCCGACTTCGAGCCGAACGGGCGGGAGGACCGCCCCGAGGCCGGGGACCGGGGGGACGAGGAGCGTGCCGCCAAGGGCCCGCTCGGCTCCTCGGTGTCCTTCGCCCCGGGCATCGCGGCGACCCCCGGCCCGCGCGACTACGCGACGGCCGAGCCGTCCGACGACGACCTCGACGGCGACGACGAGGGCCACTTCGTGCCGCCGGAGCCGCCGCCGCTGCCGGAGGCCGACGTCACGTCGAAGTTCGCTTGGCTCGCGGTGGTCGGCGGCCCGGTGCTGCTCCTGCTGTCCGTGCTGCTCGGCTGGGACATGACCTGGTGGCTGGCGACGCTGTGCATCGGCGGCTTCCTGGGCGGTTTCGCCACGCTGGTGGCCCGGATGCAGCCGGGCGACGACGAGGACGACGACCCGGGGCGCGGCGCGGTCGTCTGACGGCGGCGCCCGGCCGGCGCGGGGGCGATGAGTTCCCGGGCCGGCTCCGGTCTGTCCTGGTATGACAGCACCCATGCCAGGACAGACGACACGCACCCGGGTCGTGGCCGACATCTCGGTCTCCGTCGACGGCTACGTCACCGGACCGGACCCGAGTCCCGAGAGCGGTCTGGGCACGGGCGGCGACGCCCTGCACACCTGGGCCTTCTCCGAGGACCGGGACGACCGGCGGATGCTGAGCGAGACGACGGCGCGCTCGGGCGCCGTCGTCATGGGCCGCCGTCTCTTCGACACGGTCGACGGGCCGGGCGGCTGGAACGAGGACGTGGGCTACGGGGCCGGTGAGGTCGGCAAGCCCGCCTTCGTCGTGGTCACCGGCGCGCCGCCGGAGTCGGTGCGCCTGAAGAACCTCGACTGGACCTTCGTCACGACCGGGATCACCGACGCCGTGGCCGCCGCGCGGGCCCACGCCGAGGCGGCCGCGCAGGCCGCCGGGCGGGACCTCGACGTGGTCCTGATGGGCGGCGCCGCGACGATCCGCTCGGCGCTGGACGCGGGGCTCGTGGACGTCCTGTCCCTGCACCTCGCGCCCGTCCTGCTCGGCGGCGGCACCCCGCTGTTCACGGGCGCGGTCCCGCGTCCGCTGGTGCGGCGGAGCGTGCTCGCCACCTCCACGGCCACGCATCTCACCTACGACGTCGGCTGAGCGCCCCCTGTGGCCGGCACCCGGAGCGCGGCGAGGACCGGCAGGTGGTCGGTCGCCGCACGCAGGTCGCCGGGGTGGAGGAAGCCGGGGACGCCGCAGCCGAGGACCTCGATGCCCGGGGTGGTGAGGATGGCGTCGATGCGCTGGTGCGGGTCCTGCGGCGTCGACGTGTACTCGCCGCCCCAGGGTCGGGTCGCCCAGGCGTCGTTCAGGGTCGCGGTCAGCCGGCGGAAGGTGCGCCCGCCGGGCCGTTCGTTGAGGTCGCCGCCCGCGACGACGTGCTCGACGCGGAGCCCGGCGATCGCGTCGAGCAGCATGCCGCCCTGCGCGTAGCGCTCGTCCTTCTGCAGGCTCAGATGGCAGCTGACCACGCCCAGGCGTGGCCCCTGCGCGCCGCCGAAGCGGACGACGGCGGTGGCGAGGCCGCGCCGGTGCAGGCCCGGGGTGAGCGGGAGCAGCACGTCCTCGGTGCGTTCGACGGTGGCGCGCAGGGAGCACAGGAGCGCGGGTCCGGCCGCGCTGCCGCCGCCGGAGAGGATGACGAGGTCGGCGGCGCGGGCGAGCCGGGCGAGTTTCTTGCGCCAGCGAAAGAAGCGGGGCGCTTCCTGGACGAGGACGAGGTCGGGGGCGCAGGCCTTGATGACCCGGGCGAGCGCGGCAGTGTCGTCGCGCAGGGAGCGGATGTTGTAGCTGAGGACGCGGATCACGGCGGAACCGTCGGGTTCCGTACGGGAGTTGGGCAGCGGGCTGGTCGTGGCGTCGGTCGGCATGTGATCAAGATACGACGGTGCCCGCCGCTCCCAGGGGGAACGACGGGCACCGGCACGTACGCGGTCCGGTCACATGACCGGGTCGGGCTCCCGGGCCAGGTCGGCGGCGCCGACGAGGCCCGCCTTGTTGCCCAGTTGGGCGGCGATGACGTCGGCGACGGGCCGCCAGTTGCCGCCGACCAGCCAGCGCTTGTACGACTTGCGGATCGGGTCGAGGACCAGCTCGCCCTCGTCGGAGAGGCCGCCGCCGACGATGAACGCGGAGGGGTCGAAGAGCGAGGCCAGGTCGGCGAGGCCGGCGCCGGCCCAGCGGGCCAGCTCGCGGTACGAGTCGACGGCCACGGCGTCGCCCTGCCGGGCGGCCATGGAGATGTGCTTGCCCTCGATGCCGTCGGGGGTGCCGTCGCCGAGCGAGAGCAGGAACTCCGCGTTCTCCGGCGTGGCGTTGGCCCGCTGCTTCGCGTAGCGGACGAGGGCGCGGCCGGAGGCGTACTGCTCCCAGCAGCCCTGCGAACCGCAGCCGCACAGCAGTCCGTCCGGCACCATGCGGATGTGGCCGAACTCGGCGGCGACGCCGAAGTGGCCGCGGCGCAGCTTGTTGCCGATGATGATGCCGCCGCCGAGGCCGGTGCCGAGGGTGATGCAGATGACGTTGCGGTGGCCCTTGCCGGCGCCGAACTTGTACTCGCCCCAGGCGGCCGCGTTCGCGTCGTTCTCGACCACGACCGGGAGGCCGACGCGCTCCTCGACCTTGGCCTTGAGCGGCTCCTGGCGCCAGTCGATGTTCGGCGCGAAGTACACGGTCGAGCGCTGGCGGTTGACGTATCCGGCGGCACCGATGCCCACGCCCACGATGTCGTGTCCCGCCCGGGCGCCTTCCACGGCCGAGGCGATGGCGTCGACGATCCCGTCCGGCGTGGAAGGCGTCGGCACCTTGAACGTGGAGAGGATGTTGCCGTCCTCGTCGACCACGCCGGCCGCGATCTTCGTGCCGCCGATGTCGACGCCGATGGTGAGTCCCATGAATCCCTCAGTTCGGTCGAGCCCCGCTAGGGCCCACCGTACCCGAGCCGGGTTCAGTCGAGGTCGATGTGTTCCCCGCCGGGGGCTTCGTCCCCGGGGCCCTTCCGCGCGGGGCCGCCGGGGGCCTTCGGCTCCTGGGTGCGCTGGGTCCAGCGGGCCTCCTGGCCCTCGACGGCGGACCGGTACGCGGCGAGCAGCTCGGAGCCCGCGGCGGCGAGGTGGTCGAACACGTCGGAGTTGCGCTCTATGACGGGCTCGACGACGGACCGTGCCTGCTTGACGACCTGCTTGACGGCCTGCTCGGCGGTGCCCTGGGCGACGGCGCCCAGGAAGGGGGCCTGGACCCCGGAGAGCTTGTCGGCGACGGCGTCGACGAGCTTCTTCAGCTCCTCGGCGGCGGTGCCGGGCTGGGGGCCCTGCTGGGCGCGGCGGCGGGCCTTCTCCGCCGCGAGGTCCTCGGCGCACGCCTTCTCCCAGGCGTCGGCGTCGACCTGGGGCGCGGGCTGCTCGGTGGCGTCGCTCATGGCGGCTGACTCCTGCGGAGAGCTGAGGTGGTGGTGTCTTCGACGGTACCCGAACGGAGCCGTGCGGTTCACGGGGTCCGCGGCCACAGCCCGGGATCCGGCGCGAACCGTACGCACAGTTCGCCGTCGACGAGTCCGGCGCCCGCGACGGTGCAGCGGCGGGGCGCGGAGGGCAGCGGCACGATGCGGCGGAACGGTCCGGCGCCGACGACGAGTTCGTCACCGCGCCGGATCAGGGTGAGCTCCTCGCGGACGGCGCCGGGCAGGGGGATCCGCCAGACCAGCACGCCGTCCTCGGCGATCCGGTCCTCGACGGGCCACTCGGCGCGGGGGGCGGCCTCGCCGGGCGCCGGCACGTCGAGCCCGGCGTCGGCGTCGCACCCCAGGTGGGGGATCTCGTGCGCGTCCGGCCACCCGGCGACGATCTTGCGCTGGTGGGCGGCGGCGTCGGCGAGCCAGGGGTCGGTGGAGCCGTCGGGCAGGACGCGGTTGGCGAGGACGGCCTCGACGGGCAGGCCGTGCAGGGCGAGTCCGGTGCGGGTGAGGCGCAGGCTCTCGGCGGCGGCCTTGGTGGGCTCGGCGACGAGCCGTACGGCGGTGCCGTCGGCGTCGATGACGGACTGGGCTGCGGCGAGCTCGGCGTCCCAGCGGGCGGCGGTCTCGTAGAGCCACTCCGCGGGCATCGGCACTCCCGCGAGGCGGCCGAGGACGGGGCGCAGGGCGCGGGCCGCCTGGCGCTCCGCGGGGAGCAGGCGGCGCAGGTAGCGGCGCAGCTGCTCGGGCAGGGCGAGCACGGAGACGGCGTCCGGCCCGGCGGGAAGGTCGACGACGACCAGGTCGTGGGGTCCGCCGGCGCTGTCGCGCAGGGCCCTCAGCAGCGCGAGCTCGGTGCTGCCCGGCAGCGGGGTCAGTTCGTCGGCGTCGAGCCGTGCGGCGCCGACCATGTCGAGCACGCCGCCGGCCCGGTCCTGGAGGGCGAGCAGGTCGTCGCGGAACTCCTCGGCCGGTATGAGCCGCTTGGTCTCGGCCCCGGGCACGTCCGGGACCTCGTCGCCGGTGACCAGCAGGACCCGCAGCCCGTCGCGCACGGCCCGTCGGACCGTACTGACAGCGACCGTGGTCCGCCCGGCCCCACCGGGCCCGGCAACAAGGAGAGTCCGCATGCCCGCGAGGCTACCCGCCCCTGGGCCGCCGGACGGCACCTCCCGGTGCGACCGGCGGCGCAACGGCAACCGGCAACGCCGGGGGGCTTGCATCGGCAGGCCCCCGAGGGGGCCCGACTACTTGGTCTCGACCCGCTTCTTCAGGCCGGCCAGCGCGCGGTCGATGATGACCTTCTCCGCCTTGCGCTTGATCATCCCGAGCATGGGGATCTTCACGTCGACCGTCAGGGAGTACGTGACCTCCGTACCCGCGCCGGCGGGCCGGAGCACGTAGGAGCCGTCCAGGGAGCGGAGCATCTGGGACTTCACGAGCGTCCAGGAGACCTCGTTCTCGCCCGTCCACGTGTACTTGAGCGTCTGGTCGTCCTTGATCGCACCCGCGTCCATGACGAGCCGGACCTGCTCGGCGCGCCCGGAGTCGTCGGTCTCCAGGACCTCGGCCTCCTTCACCTCGCCCGTCCAGTCCGGATACCGCGCGAAGTCGGCGATCACGCCCATGACGTCGGCCGGCGCCGCCTCGATCGTGATGCTCGAACTGGTGTGTTCCGCCATCGCCGTGGCTCCTCCAGATAACGGTCAGGGGTCGGCCGTGCCTACGTATGTGTGCGCGAGCAGGCTATCGCGCGCGGGCGGCCCCGACGTCACCGCTCCGGCATCACCATTCGAGGGCCCAGGGCCGCCCGCCCCGGGCGAAGTGGCCGACGTTCACGCACTCGGTGGAGCCGATGCGCATGCGCCGGGTGAGCGGCTGGTGGACGTGGCCGAAGAGGGAGTAGCGGGGCCGGGTCCTGCGGATGGCGTCGAGGAGCGCGCGGCTGCCCCGTTCGAAGCGGCGCGCGACCGTGTCGTAGACGAGCTCGGGGACCTCCGGCGGGATGTGCGTGCACAGGACGTCGACCTCTCCGACGGCCTCGATCTTCGCCGCGTACTCCTCGTCGTCGACCTCGAAGGGCGTCCGCATCGGGGTGCGCAGGCCGCCGCCGACGAAGCCGAAGGTCCAGCCGCCGATCTCGGCCCGCTGCCCGTCGAGCACGGTCGTGCCCGGTCCCGCGTACTCGCTCCACAGCCCCGGGATGTCGACGTTGCCGTAGGTGGCGTACGTCGGAGTGGGGAACGCCGGGAACATCTCGGCGTACTGCTTGCGCACCGCTTTCTCGATGGCGGGGAAACGGTCGACGCCGGCCCAGAGCTTCGCGCCGAAGGCGTGCGCCTCCTCGAAGCGGCGGGCGGTGCGAAGCTCGACGAGGCGGTCCGCGTTCTCGACTCCGAACAGATCGGGAAAAATGCCGCGCGAGTGATCGGCGTAGTCCAGGAAGAGGACCAGGTCGCCGAGGCAGAGGAGGGCGTCGGCTCCGTCGCCGGCTCGTGCGAGGTCGGTGGAGTTTCCGTGCACATCGCTGACCACATGTACGCGCATGCGATCACCCTAGGACGCCCGCCCCGAGGTGGGTAGAGGCCGCCGGACCTGCGGCGACTTCCTGGTTCGCAAAGGGGTGGACTACCCTGCGGAAAGCACCGCCGCGACGTGTGACGCAGCGAACATCTGGCCTGGACCCCCTACCGAAGTGGCTGTACTGATGGGTAACGTCCGGGCAGTCCAGTCGTGCTCAGTTCAACAATGATGAGCACCTGCCCGATCTTGGACCGTACCGACGCAGCACACAGAGTCGTGGCGCCGGCGCCCTATGAGGAGCAGCAGTCTTGCGCGAGTTCAGCCTTCCGGCTTTGTACGAGGTCCCTGCCGACGGCAATCTGACCGACATCGTCCGCAGAAACGCCGCGCAGCATCCGGACGTCGCCGTCATCGGCCGCAAGATCGGCGGCACCTGGCAGGACGTGACGTCCGTCCAGTTCCTGGCCGAGGTGCGGGCCGCCGCCAAGGGCCTCATCGCCGCCGGCGTCCAGGCCGGTGACCGGGTCGGCCTGATGTCCCGCACCCGCTACGAGTGGACCCTGCTCGACTTCGCGATCTGGAGCGCGGGTGCGATCACCGTCCCCGTGTACGAGACCAGCTCCGCCGAGCAGATCCAGTGGATCCTCGGCGACTCCGGTGCCGTCGCGATCCTCGTCGAGTCGGACGCGCACGCCGCGGCCGTCGCCTCCGTGCGCGACAGCCTGCCCGAGCTGCGGCACGTGTGGCAGATCGACGCCGGCGGCGTCGAGGAGCTGAACCGGTCCGGCGCCGAGCTGCCCGACTCCGCCGTCGACGAGCGCAGCGCCATCGCCAAGGCCGACGACCCGGCCACGATCGTCTACACCTCCGGCACGACCGGCCGCCCCAAGGGCTGTGTGCTCACGCACCGCAGCTTCTTCGCGGAGTGCGGCAACGTGGTGGAGCGTCTGAAGCCGCTGTTCCGCACCGGCGAGTGTTCGGTCCTGCTCTTCCTGCCCGTCGCGCACGTCTTCGGCCGGCTGGTCGAGGTCGCCTCGCTGATGGCCCCGATCAAGCTGGGTCACGCGCCCGACATCAAGCACCTCACCGATGAACTCGCCGCGTTCCGGCCGACGTTGATCCTGGGTGTGCCGCGCGTCTTCGAGAAGGTCTACAACTCGGCGCGGGCCAAGGCGCAGGCCGACGGCAAGGGCAAGATCTTCGACAAGGCCGCGGACACGGCGATCGAGTACAGCCGCGCGCTCGACACCCCCAAGGGCCCGTCGCTGGCCCTCAAGCTCAAGTACAAGACGTTCGACAAGCTCGTCTACAGCAAGCTGCGCGCGGTGCTCGGCGGGCGCGGCGAGTACGCGATCTCCGGTGGCGCCCCGCTCGGCGAGCGGCTCGGCCACTTCTTCCGCGGCATCGGCTTCACGGTCCTGGAGGGCTACGGCCTGACCGAGTCCTGCGCCGCGACCGCCTTCAACCCGTGGGACCGCCAGAAGATCGGCACGGTCGGCCAGCCGCTGCCCGGCTCGGTCGTGCGGATCGCCGACGACGGCGAGGTGCTGCTGCACGGCGAGCACCTGTTCACGGGGTACTGGAACAACGAGGGCGCGACCGAAGAGGCCCTGGCCGACGGGTGGTTCCACACCGGCGACATCGGCACGCTGGACGAGGACGGGTACCTGCGGATCACCGGCCGCAAGAAGGAGATCATCGTGACGGCGGGCGGCAAGAACGTCGCCCCGGCCGTCATCGAGGACCGCATCCGCGCGCACGCGCTGGTCGCCGAGTGCATGGTCGTCGGCGACGGGCGGCCGTTCGTCGGCGCGCTCGTCACGATCGACGAGGAGTTCCTCGGCAAGTGGGCCGAGGACCACGGGAAGCCGGCCGGCGCCAGCGTGGCGTCCCTCCAGGGTGACGCGGATCTGCTCGCGGCGATCCAGAGCGCGGTGGACGACGGGAACGCGGCGGTGTCCAAGGCGGAGTCGGTCCGCAAGTTCCGCATCCTGGGTGCGCAGTTCACCGAGGACTCGGGGCATCTCACGCCCTCGCTGAAGCTCAAGCGGAATGTTGTGGCGAAGGATTACGCCGAGGAGATCGAGGCGATCTACCGGGGCTGAGCGCGCCTTCGCGCCGTTGCGGGTACTTGCCGGTCGGCGAGTGCCCGCTTCGTCGTGGTTGCTCGCGCAGTTCCCCGCGCCCCTGTAATGCATGCCCTTCGGGCGCATTTCCCCGATCAAGGCGCCGGGTGCCTGTCATCGGGGGAAGGCGCGGCGAAGCCGCAGCCTTCCAGGGGCGCGGGGAACTGCGCGACCAGCCCCCACCGGGCCGCAGACGCCGACGTACCCCTACAACAACCCCCGCAGGCGCTCCGCCAGCAGATCCCAGCGCCACTTCTCCTCGACCCAGGCGCGCCCCCGCTCCCCCATCCGGGACCGAAGCTCCGGGTCCAGAAGGAGCGGCACAATACGATCCGCCGCAGCCTCGGGGGACCCGCCCCGCACGACCCACCCGGTCTCCCCGTCGAGCACCGCGTCCGGCGCCCCGCCGGAGTCCCCGGCGACGACGGGCAGCCCGGTCGCGGAGGCCTCCAGGTAGACGATGCCGAGCCCCTCGACGTCGAGCCCCCCGCGCCGCGTCCGGCACGGCATGGCGAACACGTCCCCGGCCCCGTAGTGCGCCGGCAGTTCGCTCCACGGCACGGCCCCCGTGAAGACCACCGAGTCCGCGACGCCCGTCTCCCGCGCGAGCCGCCGCAGCTCCTTCTCGTACGGCCCGCCGCCGACGATCAGCAGCACCGCGTCCGGCACCTCCGTGAGGATGCGCGGCATGGCGAGGATCAGCGTGTCCTGTCCCTTGCGCGGCACGAGCCGCGAGACGCACACGACGACGGGCCGGTCGCTGAGCCCGAGCCGGGCCCGGATCTCGGCGCCGCCGGAGCCGGGGTGGAAGGTCTTCTCGTCGACGCCGGGCGGGAGTTGGACCATGCGGCCGGCGGCCTCGGGCGTGAGCGCGGCGGCGATCCGGGAGCGCGTGTACTCGCCGAGGTAGGTGATCGTGTCGGTGCCCTCGCCGATGCGGCGCAGCAGTTGGCGGGAGGCGGGCAGCTGGGCCCAGCCCGCCTCGTGGCCGTGTGTCGTCGCGACGAGGCGCCGCGCTCCGGCCCGGCGCAGCGCGGGCGCCATCAGGCCGAGCGGGGCGGCGGCCCCGAACCAGACGCTCGTGCAGCCGTGTTCCTGAAGCAGGCCCACCGCGCGGCGGGTCACGCGCGGGGTCGGCAGCAGCATCGTCGTACGGTCGCGCACGACGGTGAAGGGCTGCTCGGCGTCGAAGGCCTCGGTCGCCTCGACGCCCTCCCGGCTCCGCTTCCACGTGGACGCGTAGACGACGAGCTGTTCGGGGTCCAGGCGCAGCGCCATGTTGTGCAGGAAGGCCTGGATGCCGCCGGGGCGGGGCGGGAAGTCGTTGGTCACGATCAGGGTCTTGTGCATCGTGGCAGACAGTACCGAACCGGTGAAGCGGAGCACGGCACGCCGTGGGGGTCCGTGGCCAGGGCGCGGGAGCGGCGGGCATGATGACTCGAATGAAGACGCGAACCCCCACATCGCTGCTCGTCGTCTGGGCCTTGACCAGGACCCTTCTGCTGCTGTGCGTCTTCAAGGTCGTGACGGTGCCCGGCCCGGACGTGACCAGCGATGTGTCGGTGATCTACCAGGGCTGGTTCGACGTCCTGCGCACCGGAACGTTTCCGCTGGACGACGTGACCTGGCAGTACCCGCCGGCCGCCGCGGTCGCGATCCTCTCCCCCGGCCTGCTGCCGTTCCTTGAGTACGCCTCGGCGTTCTTCCTCCTGGCGTTTCTCGCGGACGCGGCGGTCTTCTTCATGCTCCTGTACGTGTCCGAGCGGCAGGGCAAGGCCCGGCGCGGGGTGTGGGTGTGGGTCGTGGGCCTGCCGCTGCTCGGGCAGACGGTGTACGCGCGCTACGACGTGATGGTCACCGCGGTCGCCGTCGCGGCGCTGCTGGCGATGGCGCGGCATCCGCGGGCGGCGGGGGTGCTGACCGGGATCGGGGCGATGCTCAAGGTGTGGCCGGTGCTGCTGCTGACCGGCACGCGGCGCGGCCGGGCCACCCGGGCGACGTGGGGCGCGGCGGCGCTGACGGCGGGGGTGCTCGCGCTGGTGTCGGCCGTGTCGATGCCGGGGGCTTTCGCGTTCCTGACGTTCCAGCGGGACCGGGGTACGGAGGTCGAGTCGCTCGGGGCGCTCGTGTTCCATGTGGCGCGGCGTTTCGGCTGGTCCGGGTCGGTGCAGCTGAACTACGGCTCGGTGGAGTTCCTGGGCCCGCACGTGGATCTGGTGAGCGCGCTGGCGCAGGGGCTGACGGCGCTGGCGTTCGGCTGGCTGGTGCTGTGGCGGCTGCGGGCGCGGGCCGGGTCCTCGTCGACGTTCGCGGACGCGGGGCTGACGGCGGTGCTGCTGTTCACGACGACGAGCCGGGTGATCAGCCCGCAGTACATGGTGTGGCTGGTCGGGGTCGCGGCGGTGTGCCTGCTGTTCCGGGAGAGCAGGATGGCGCTGCCGGTGTGGCTGGTGCTCGTGGCGTCGGCCGTGACGTTCCTGGAGTTCCCGGTCTGGTTCGGGCACGTGGTGGCGAGCGACTCGCTGGGCCTGGCCCTGATGGTGGTCCGCAACGGCCTGCTGGTGGCGGCGACGCTGCTGGCGTGCCGCCGCCTGTGGCGCGCGACGGTGACCGAGCCCCGCCGCGCCGAGCACGCCGCGGTCCCGGCCGAGCCTGCCGATGACCGCGCGCTGCCTGTCTGACGGCCGGTGGGGGCTGGTCGCGCCCCGCGGCGCAGCCGCTGATGTCACAGCCCCGCATCGGGGAAATGCCGCCCGAAGGGCGTGCATTTCAGGGGCGCGGGGAACTGCGCGACC
>NZ_JBHYTK010000152.1:0-19616 GCF_042749255.1 Streptomyces sp. NPDC059524
CGATCTCCATCGGGGAAATGCGACGCGAAGCGTCTGCATTTCAGGGGCGCGGGGAACTGCGCGAGAAGCCCCACCGGCCCGCGGCCGCCCACGCGTCAGACGCGATCGAGCCATTCCGCGACGGTCGGGCCGACCAGGCGCGCCGAGGCCGGGGCCAGCAGAACTCCCTCGCCCAGCGCGGGCAGCACCGGCGGCACCGTCTTCACGGGGCGACCGTCCCCGCGGGCAGCGAGGAGTCGGGCCGTCAGCTCGGGGAGACGGACGGTCTCGGGCCCGCCCAATTCGATCCGCGCCCCCGCGAACTCCCCGACGCACGCGTCCACGACGACCTCCGCCACCGCGTCCGCCGCGACGGGCTGCACCAGCCAGTCCGCCACCGTGACGGAGTCCTCCGCGAACCGCACGGCCGCCGGATTCTCCGCGAACTCGTGCCACTGCGTCGTCTTCACGACCGTCGCCTCGAACCCGCTCTCCGCGATGACCCGCTCCTGCGCCCGCTTGGCGAGGTAGTACCCGTGCCGGTCGAAGACCGGGTTCTCGATGTTGGTGATGGAGACGGCGACGAACCGGCCGACGCCCTGCTCCCGCGCCGTGTCGAGCAGCCGCCGCGTCGCCGCGGCGATCGCGGCGACGACATCGGCCTCCGGGTCCGCCGGAGCCGCGTTGGACGCGTCGACGACCACGTCCGCCCCGGCGAGCGCCTCCGCGAGCCCCGCCCCGGTGTGCAGGTCGACCCCGGCGGAGCGGGAGACCGGGACCACGGTGTGGCCGGCCGCCGTGAGCCGCCCGGTGATCAGGGAACCGACCGTGCCGGTGGCGCCCGCGACAGCGATCCTGCTCATGTCCGCACTCTCTTCTCTCTCGACTTCGACTCCGTCCAATCTAGGAGCGGAATCGACCCGTCGAGAGGTGCATTCAGAGCCCGGAAACGTGGGTCAATCTCAGGGGAAGGCCAGCGCGTCCGGGGCCAGCGCCGGGACGAGGCCCTCCGCCGCGGCCCGGGTCAGCAGCCCGCGCACGGCCGCGTAGCCGTCCTCGCCGAGGTCCGCCGTGAACTCGTTGACGTAGAGCCCGATGTGCTGGTCGGCGACCGCCGGGTCCATCTCCTGGGCGTGCTCCATCACGTAGGGGCGCGACGCCTCGGGGTCGTCCCAGGCCATGCGGACCGAGCGGCGGATCGTGTCCGCGTACCCGCGCAGCGTCTCGGCGCCCAGCGAGCGCCGAGCGATGATCGCGCCGAGCGGGATCGGCAGGCCGGTGGTGGCCTCCCAGTGCTCGCCCATGTCGGCGAGCTTGTGCAGGCCGTAGTCCTGGTACGTGAAGCGGGCCTCGTGGATGACGAGCCCGGCGTCGACCTTCCCGTCGCGCACGGCGGGCATGATCTCGTGGAACGGCATGACGACGATCTCGCCGACCCGCCCGCCCGGCACGGTGTCCGCGGCCCACAGCCGGAACAGCAGGTACGCGGTGGAGGTCTCGCTCGGCACGGCGACCGTCCGGCGGGACAGGTCCACCCCCGGCTCCCGGGTCAGCACGAGCGGCCCGCAACCGCGCCCCAGCGCGCCGCCGCACGGCAGCAGGGCGTAGTCCTCCAGGACGTACGGCAGGACCGCGTACGACACCTTCAGGACGTCGTACGCGGGGTCGTGGCGCTCGGCGACGCCGTTGGTGATGTCGATGTCGGCGAAGGTCACGTCGAGCGCGGGGGCGCCCGGGACGCGGCCGTGGGCCCAGGCGTCGAAGACGAAGGTGTCGTTCGGGCAGGGCGAGTACGCGATGCGGACGGGGCCGGTGGCTTCAGCAGTCATGTCGTCTTCCAACTCGTGAGGACGGTCGCCGCCTTCCCGAACGCCTCCGTGAGCGCGGCGAGCGCGTCGCCGATGCGCCAGGCGGCGCGGTCCCGGGGCCCGACGGCGTTGGAGACGGCGCGCAGCTCGGCCACCGGCACGCCGTGCGCGGCGGCGGCCTCGGCGACCCCGAAGCCCTCCATGGCCTCGGCGACGGCGCCGGGGTGGCGCTGGGCGAGGAGTGCGGCGCGGTCGGCGGTGCCGGTCACCGTGGAGACGGTGAGCACGGTGCCGACGGTGGCGTGGACGGCGGCCGCGAGGTCTCGTACGAGGGAATCCGGCGGACGGTGGGTGACGGTGCCGAAGCCCAGCTCGGTGACCGGCAGGAAGCCCTCGGGGGTCTCGGCGCCCAGGTCCGCGACGGTGATCGCGTCGGCGACCAGGAGCGCGCCGGGCGGGGCGGTGAAGCCGCCGCCGATGCCCGCCGAGACGGCGAGCGTGTACGGGCGGCCCGTGAGGGCCGCGGTGGTGAGCGCGGTGGCGGTGCCGGCGGCGGCCGCGGCGGGACCGACCCCGACCGCGACGACGTCGATCGCCGGGTGCCCCTGGAGCCCGCGCGCCACCGCGTCCCGTTCGGCCGGGACGGCGGTGGCGACGAGGACGCGCGCGGTGTCCGTCAGGAGTCCTTCTCGAACTTGAACGACCAGGTGCCGTACGCCTTGGCGTCGCTGCCCTCCACGATCGTGACCGTGGTGGAGGAGCCGGTGGCGCCGTACTGCTGGTTGAAGAAGACGCTGGCGGGGACCTCGAGGTAGGTCTTCTTGCTGGCGTCCGTGAGCGGCCGGCCGTTCATGAGGATCGTCCAGCCCTTGTCGGCCATCTCCGGCTCGACACCGAAGCGGACGGTCCCGTCCGGGTCCGCCTTGATCTTCTGGGCGTCCTCGGTCTTCTTGAGGCAGCCCTGGAGCTTGGACAGCGGGATGGACTTGCCGTCGTCGTAGCAGGAAGCCTCGGTGTTCACCGTGCTGGTACCCACCGTGACGGTGGCCAGCGGGGTCGGCTTGTCGCAGGCGGAGAGGACGAGCAGTCCGGCGCCGACGGCACCGACGGCGGCCACGGTGCGCCTGTGGCGCACTACGAAACGCTGGGAGGTCATGGCGGAAGGCTATCTGGGTGGCGCGAGGGTGTGCCGGGTGGGTGGTGCGTCGGCGTGTGCTCGTGCCCTTTCGTCGCGGGCTGCGCGTTTCGTCACCGGCCGCAGGCCGCCCCGGTCACAGAAAGCGGCACGCGATTAGGCCACCCGGGTGCGGCGGCCCGAGCCGCGGTGGGCCGAGGAGAGAAGGCCGCGCACCGTCGACAGCCAGCCCGTCGCGACGACCGCCGCCGCCACGGACAGTCCGACCGTCCCGTTCAGGGGCAGCACGATGCCGACCGCGCCGCCCACGACCCAGGCCATCTGCAGCAGGGTCTCCGAGCGGGCGAACGCGGACGTCCGCACCCCTTCCGGGACGTCCCGCTGGATCGTCGCGTCCAGCGACAGCTTCGACAGGGCCTGCGCGAACCCGGCGACCGCCGCGAGGCACGCCGTCATGAACGCCCCGAAGAAGAGCGCCGAGACGACCGCCACCCCGGCCACCACGGCGACCGCGCTGACGATGATCAGCTCCGGCGCCCGGGCCTTCAGTGCGGCCCCGACGGCCGTCCCCAGCGCGTTCCCCACCCCCGCCGAGACCGCGACGAGCCCCAGCGAGACCGCCGCGCTCTCCCCGGTCAGCGGATGCTCGCGCAGCAGGAACGCCAGGAAGAAGATCAGGAACCCGGACAGCCAGCGCAGCGTCGCGTTGGCCAGCAGGGCATGGGTGACGGCGGGCCCGACCGTGCGCAGCCCGGGCTTGCGCCGCTTGCGCGCGGGCCCGTGCACGTGCGCCTCGTCCGCCGCGAGCAGCGCCTTGGCCTCGCCCTTCGCCGAGTCCACCTTGTGCGGCAGGGACAGCGACAGGAACATCCCGGCGATGAAGAGGACGAAGGCGCCGTAGAGCGGCCAGCGCGGGCCGAGCGCCTGGAGGCCCGCGCCGATCGGCGCGGCGATGCCGGTGGCGAGCAGCCCGCCGAGCGTGACCCGGGAATTGGCCTTCACGAGGGAGAAGCCGGGTGGCAGCAGGCGCGGCACGACCGCCGAGCGCACCACGCCGTACGCCTTCGAGGAGACGAGGACGCCGAGGGCCGCCGGGTACAGCTCGATGCCGCCGCTGACCACGGCGCCGGACAGGACGAGCGCGAGCAGGGCGCGGGCCAGCATGGCGCCGGCCATCGCGGCGCGGCGGCCGTGCGGGAGGTGGTCGAGCAGCGGGCCGATGACGGGGGCCAGCAGGGCGAAGGGGGCCATCGTGATGGCCAGGTAGAGGGCGACGCGCCCGCGGGCCTCGTCGGTGGGGACGGAGAAGAAGACGGTGGAGGCGAGCGCGACGGTGATCATGACGTCGCCCGCGCCGTTCACCGCGTGCAGCTCGATGAGCTTCCCGAGGCCCGACTCGCCGGCGCCGTGCGCGTGGGTCGCCTTCCGGATGCCGCGGGCCGTGCCCGTGAACGGAAATCGCAAGGCGCGCCCGATGCGGCGGGCGATCCCGCTCACCGGGCCCGCACCGCTGTTCTCGTACCGCGTCGCGCCGGACGAACGCGACGAAGCGGACGACGACTTCCCGGAGGCCACTCAGCCATAGTGCCCCGTGAACGGGTGTACTAGTGCCGATATGGGCATGCGGGTCGGGTTTCGCGTGCGGTGCCGCTCGTACGTCGGTGTGGGCGCGGGGCGCAGGAAGAGGTAGCGTGCGTAGCGCGCCCGCGGTGGTTGTTCTCGGCCGCGCGCCTCTCGGCCATCCCGCAGAATGGGTGACGTAGGTGCGCCCGGAACGTCGGGCGCGGACGTCGACGCGGCCCCCTGGTCCGCTCCGCCCGCGCTCCCGCACACAGGACGGCGCACTCGTGAGACGGCGTAGGAGAGAAGCGATACCTGTGAGCGCAGCGACAACGCGAAGCCGCACCCCCGACCGTCTGTGCGCCGAGGCGGTCGGCCTCGCGCGGGCGGCTGCCGAGGAGGCGGCCGCGCCCGGGGTGGTGGGCGAGCACGTCGAGATGGTCGTCGAGGGCGACCGCGTCGTCACGCATCTCTTCGAGTGCAAGGAGTTCGGCTACCGGGGCTGGCGCTGGGCCGTCACCGTGGCCCGTGCCTCCCGCGCCAAGCACGTCACGCTCGACGAGACGGTGCTGCTGCCCGGCCCGGACGCCCTCCTCGCCCCCGAGTGGGTGCCGTGGAGCGAGCGGCTGCGCCCCGGGGACATGGGGCCGGGCGATCTGCTGCCCACGGAGGCGGACGATCTGCGCCTGGAGCCCGGTTTCACCGGCGAGGACGCGCCGCCGCCGAACTCGGCGGTGTCCGAGGAGATGGCCGAGCTGGTCGAGGCCGAGGACGTCGAGGTGACCGAGGGGCCCGTCGCGGACCTGCCGGTCGCGCCGTCCCGCGGCTCCATCAGCGCGGTCGCCGAGGAGCTCGGCCTGCGCCGGGCCCGGGTCCTGTCCCGCTACGGCCTGCACGTCGCGGCCGACCGCTGGGAGGAGTCCTTCGGCGCGAAGACGCCCATGGCGCAGGCGGCCCCCGCCACGTGCGTCTCCTGCGGCTTCCTCACCCCGATCGGCGGCTCCCTCGGCCAGGCCTTCGGCGTCTGCGCCAACGAGTTCGCCCCGGCCGACGGCCGCGTCGTCTCCCTCTCCTACGGCTGCGGCGGCCACTCCGAGGCCGCGGTCATGCCGAAGACCCCGCGGCCCGCGCCGCCGGTGATCGACGAGACGATCGTGGAGCCGATGCCGCTGCACCCGGCGCCGGACGCGGGTTCTGTGGGCGCGGTCGCCGACACGGACGCGGACGACTTGGGGCACTCCTAGCCTCCGTGCGGCCCGGGCGCCCTGCCCGGGTTATGGTCCCGTCCTCGTCGGACGAGTCCAGGGGTGGGGAACATGAAGCGTGGTGTCGGGGTCAGACGTGCCGTCGTGGCGGTCGCGACGGCCGGGCTGCTCGCAGGGTGCGGTGGCGGTCCGGAGGGCGTGACGACGAAGGTCTTGTCGCGGGCCGACCTGGCGGACGCGACGCTCGGCGAGGACGCCGAGGGATTCCAGTTCACCGAGCCGAAGGACCCCCGGGTGGTCAGCGGCAGGCCGGCGTGCGGGAACGTCGGATCCGTGTTCGTGAACCGGACCCGGCCCGAGCCCGAGGCGCAGCTGACCACCGCGGGGGCCGACGACCGGATGCCGAGGGAGTCGCACTTCGGTCTGCTGCGCCTTGTGGTTCAGGCGCACACGTACGTGGGCGCCAAGAAGACGATGCGTACCTTCCGCAAGGACCTGGCGGACTGCGTCCCGTACGACTCCCAGCGTGGTCAGCGCATGAAGGCGGTACGGGACGAGGTGGCCGACGGGCTCGGGGACGAGGCCCTCGGGTACCGGCTCGTGGCTGGGAGGACCGAACTGAAGCGGGAACAGTCGACCGTGGTCGCCGTGGTGCGGGCCGGGTCGGTGGTGATGGTCGCGTTCGGCGAGTCGGTGGATGCCGAGGCGAAATCGGTGCGGGATGTGCGGGAGTCTCTCGAGCGGGTGATGCGGGCCCAGATCGATCGACTGCCGCGGGCGGAGTGACGGCAGTGCTGTGCCATCTCGTCTGCGGTCTTCTCGGTCGCGGGCGGCCTCCCCACCGTCGTGGCTGGTCGCGCCCCGTCGGGGAAATGCGACCCGAAGGGTCTGCATCTCAGGGGCGCGGGGCTGTGTCAATTTGCGGCTCCGCCGCGTGGGCGCGGCCAGCCCCCGCCCGCACTCGGCGACGCACCGGCACGCCGCCTCTGACGCTCCGCGATACGGTTCGGGCCGACCGATGATGTGCGGCCCAGAGGAGTCACCGTGAGCGCCAGCAAGATCGCCCGGCCCGCGCCCGAGGGCATCGATCCCTTCGGCACCGCCCGCCTGAGGCGGGGCGTGCTGGACGCCTGGGCGGCGAGCGGCGCCCGGTTCCGGGAGGACGCCAACGCCGAGGAGGACCTCGCCCTCGGCGGCTACCGCGACCGCCTCGTCGTGGAACTCGCCCAGAACGCCGCCGACGCCGCCGCCCGCGCGGGAGCGCCCGGCCGGCTCGCGCTCACCCTCAAGGGCGGCGTCCTCGTCGCCGCGAACACCGGCGCCCCGCTGGACGCGGCCGGCGTCGAGTCCCTGTCCACGCTGCGGGCCTCCGCGAAGCGGGCGGGCGCCGAGAGCACGGTCGGACGGTTCGGCGTCGGGTTCGCCGCCGTGCTCGCCGTGTCGGACGAGCCCGCCGTGCTCGGCCGCACCGGTGGCGTGCGCTGGTCTCTCGCCGAGGCCCGGATCGCCGCGCAGGAGACCGCCCGGCACAGCCCCGCCCTCGGCGACGAGCTGCGCCGCCGCGACGGCCACGTACCACTGCTCCGGCTGCCGTTCGCGGCCGAGGGGCAGGCCCCGGAGCCGTACGACACGGTCGTCGTGCTGCCGCTGCGCGACCAGGCCGCCGAGGCGCTCGCGGCGCGACTGCTCGACGCGGTCGACGACACGCTGCTGCTCGCCCTGCCGGGCCTCGCCGAGGTCACCGTCACCACCGACGCCGGGACCCGGACCCTGCGCCGGCGCGCCGAGGGCCCGTACGTGGTGATCGAGGACGACGGGCGCGCCCCGGCCGAACTGCGCTGGCGCACCGTCAGCCGCAGCGGCGCGCTGGACGCCGCCCTGCTCGCCGACCGGCCCGTCGAGGAGCGGCTGCGCCCGCACTGGAACGTCACCTGGGCCGTCCCCGTGGACGCCGACGGCGCCCCCGACAAGCCGCGCAGCGCCCCCGTGCTGCACGCGCCGACCCCCAGCGACGAGGCCCTCGGCGTGCCCGCGCTGCTCATCGCCTCGTTCCCGCTGGACACGGCCCGGCGGCACGTCGCGCCGGGCCCGCTGACCGACTTCCTCACCCAGCGCTCGGCCGACGCGTACGCCGAACTCCTGGGGGAGTGGCAGCCCGTCGGCCCCGGCGTGCTCGACCTGGTGCCCGGACCGCTCGGCCGCAGCGAACTCGACGGCGCCCTGCGCGCCGCCCTCCTGGAGCGGCTGCCCCGCGTCGCGTTCCTGCCGCCCGCGCTCCCGCCGGTGTCGGAGGAGGACGACCGGCCCGCCGCGCTGCGGCCCCGCGACGCGGAGGTCGTCGAGGGCGCCGGCGCCGACACCGTGCGGGTCCTCGCCGAGGTGCTGCCCAGCCTGCTGCCCGCCGGCCTCGAACGCCGCGTCGAGCTGCGTACGCTCGGCGTCGCCCGGGTCCCGCTGACCGAGGCGATCGACCGGCTGGCCGGACTCGAGAAGGACCCGGCCTGGTGGCGCAGCCTGTACGAGTCGCTGGCCGGCGTCGACCCGGACCGGCTCAGCGGGCTGCCCGTGCCGCTGGCCGGCGGCCGCACCACGATCGGCCCGCGCCAGGTCCTCCTGCCCGCCCCCGACGCCGCCGCCCTGCCCGGCGAGGCGCTCGCCCGCCTCGGCCTCAAGGTCGCGCACGCCGACGCCGCGCACCCCCTCCTGGAGAAGCTCGGCGCGCTCCCGGCCACGCCCCGCGCCGTCCTGACCACGCCTCAGGTGCGGGCCGCGGTCGCCGCGTCCCTCGACGACGAGCCCGCCTGGGACGACGAGGGCGCGCTCGGCGCCGAGGAACTGGCCGACGTCGTCCTGACCCTCGTGCGCGACGCGGGCCTCGACGTCGGCGACGAACCCTGGCTCGGCGCCCTCGCCCTCACCGACGAGGACGGCGAACTCGCCCCCGCTGCCGAGCTGCTGCTCCCCGGCAGCCCGGTCGCCGACGTGCTGCGCGAGGGCGAACTCGCGTACGTGGACGACGAGCTGGCCGGGCGCTGGGGCGAGCAGCCGCTCGCCGCCTGCGGGGTCCTCGCCACGTTCGCCCTGGTCCGCGCCACCGACGTCGTCCTCGACCCCGACGAACTCGACCCGCGCGAGAGCGACTTCCCCGAGCCGGACGACGCGGGCCTGCTCGACGCCGTCGACGTGTGGTGCGAGGACGTCCTGGACCGCCTGCCCGACTCGCCGGTGCCGCCCGTCGCCACCGAACTCGTCGCCGTACGCGATCTGGACCTGGTCGACGAGGACCGCTGGCCGCAGGCGCTCGCCCTGCTCTCGCGGCCGCCGCTGCGCGACGCGCTCACCCAGCCCGTCCGCGTCCTGCTGCCCGACGGCACGCACGAGCTCGTCCGCCCGTACACGGCGTGGTGGCTGCGCGGCCACCCCGTCCTCGACGGCCGCCGCCCCGCCGGACTGCGCGCCGCGGGCGGGGACCCGCTGCTCGCCGGGCTCTACGAGGAGGCCGACGCCTCCGGGTTCGAGGACGAGCAGGTGCTCCGCGCCCTCGGCGTGCGCACCTCCGCCGCCGCGCTGCTCGACGAGCCGGGCGGCGCCGCCGAGCTCCTCGACCGGCTCGCCGACCCGGACCTGACGGTCGGTGCGGCCCAGCTGCACGCGCTGTACGGGCTGCTCGCGGGCCTCGACCCCGAGCAGGTCACCCTGCCCGACGACCTGCGGGCGGTGCGGGACGGCGAGGTGGTCGTCGTCGACGCGGCCGACGCGCTGGTCGCCGACGCCCCCGACCTGATCCCGCTCGCGACCGGCCGCCCCCTGCTGCCGGTCGCCCCGGCCCGGGCCGCGCAGCTCGCCGAGCTGTTCCAGGTGCGCCGCCTGAGCGAGGCCGTCGACGGCGAACTCACCGGCTCCGAGGGCGTCGAGCACCCGGTGCCGGACTCGGTGCGCGTCCTGCTCGGGTCGGCGACCCCGCGGACGTACGTCGAGCACGAGGAGCTGTACGTGGCCGGGCAGGAGGCCGACTGGCGGCGCACCCCGGACGGCACCGTGCACGCGGCGACCCTGGAGGGCGTGGCGGCCGGCCTCGCGTGGGCGGCGGGGCAGTGGCCGCGCCGCTTCGAGGTGGCGGCGCTCCTGGAGGACCCGTCGCGTACGGCGGAGCTGGCCCGCGACCGCTGGTTCGACTGACTCCCGGCGGCGGTCTCCCCGCAGGTGGGGCCGGATTCGTATGGTGATCGCAAAATTCGCGGGAGCCGTACAACCCGCCCCACCCGGCGCATGTCTCACCTGCGGGTCAACAGACCCCTAGATCACTCGGTCCCGCGGGAAGCCATCCGCAGGACCCCTTCTCCACCATGGGGAACACATGCGCATTCGTGCCACCGCAGCCGCCCTCACGGTTTCCGGCGCCCTGGCCCTCACCGCGTTCACGGTGCCCGTCGCGCAGGCCGTCGACGGCCCGCAGGCCGCCGCCGCCGAGGCGGGCACCTCGGCCGGTGCCGACGAGCAGTACGGCGACACCGCCATCTCGAACGTCGTCGTCAACGGCGGCAAGGACGTCGTCGCCGGCATCAGCAACCTGGTCCCGGTCAAGGTCACCTTCACGGCCACCGACAACTCGGGCATCGACAACACCTCCGGCTACGCCGTGCTGTACCACGGCACCGACGTCGAGAGCTCGGACGCGGGCGCCGAGCCGACGCAGGAGGTCGGCGGCGCCACCAACTGCGCCACGGTCAGCGCCACGACGGCGACCTGCACCATGACGTTCTCCATCGACCCGCAGGCGAACCTGGCCAACTACGCGGCCGGCTCCTGGAAGGTCTGGGCGATCGCCTCGGGCAAGGACGGCGACTACACGCTCCGCGAGAACGCCAAGACGTTCGGCATGAAGCGGTACTCGAAGCTCACCACCAACGCCTCGCCGGAGCCGGTCAAGAAGGGCGCCACCATCACGGTGACCGGCCTGCTGTCCCGTGCCAACTGGGACACGTACAAGTACGCGGGTTACACCAACCAGACGGTGACCCTGCAGTACCGCCCGAAGACGTCGACGACGTACAAGACGATCAAGACGATCACCTCGTCCTCGACGGGCACCCTGAAGACGACCGTCACCGCGTCGGCCGACGGCTACTTCCGGTACAAGTTCGCCGGTACGTCCACGACCCCGGCCGTGACGTCCACGAGCGACTTCGTCGACGTTCAGTAAAAGCAGAACCCGTAGGCGGTAACGGCTACGCGGGGAAGCGGCGGTCGACCCATTTCCACAGGAACTCCAGGGCGGCCGCCGCCACCGCCGCCACCCCCACCGCCGTCCACGGCATCACCGCGCCGACCAGCTTCAGCGCGAAGAAGTCCTGCAGCCACGGGACGACCAGGACCAGCAGGAACGCGCCGCCCATCGCCGCGACCAGGGCGATCCGCCACCACGTGTAGGGGCGGGCGATGATGGCGAGCACCCACATCGAGATCAGGAACAGCGTCAGCGTCGCCGAGCTGGTCTCCGCGCCGAGCGAGCCCGAGCCCGTGTAGTAGTGCCGGGCGACCATGTACATCACGAAGGTGGCGAGGCCCGCGAGGACCCCGCCGGGGATCGCGTACCGCATGACCCGCCGCACGAAGTGCGGTTTCGCCCGCTCCTTGTTGGGCGCGAGGGCCAGGAAGAACGCGGGGACGCCGATGGTCAGCGTGGACAGCAGCGTCAGGTGCCGGGGCAGGAACGGGTACTCGACCTGGAAGCAGACCACGAGCAGCGCGAGCAGCACCGAGTAGACCGTCTTGACCAGGAACAGGGTCGCCACGCGCGTGATGTTGCCGATGACGCGGCGGCCCTCGGCCACCACCGAGGGCAGCGTCGCGAAGCTGTTGTCGAGCAGCACGATCTGGGCGACCGCGCGGGTGGCCTCGGAGCCGGAGCCCATCGAGACGCCGATGTCCGCGTCCTTCAGGGCCAGCACGTCGTTCACGCCGTCGCCGGTCATCGCGACGGTGTGGTCGTGGGACTGGAGGGCCGCGACCATGTCCCGCTTCTGCTGCGGGGTGACCCGGCCGAAGACGGTGCCGGCGTCGAGGGCGTCGGCCATCTCGCTCCGGTCGGTGGGCAGGGTCCGGGCGTCGACGGTGTTCTCGGCGCCGGGCAGACCGAGCTTTCCGGCCACGGCGCCCACCGACACCGCGTTGTCCCCGGAGATGACCTTCGCCTTGACGTTCTGCTCGGCGAAGTAGCGCAGGGTGTCGGCGGCGTCCGGGCGCAGCCGCTGCTCCAGGACGACGAGGGCGGCGGGCTCGGCGCCCTCCCGGACGCCCGGGTCCTCCAGGTCGCGGGTCACCCGGGCGAGCAGCAGCACCCGCATGCCCTGCCGGTTCAGCTCGTCGATCTCGTCGAGGGCCGGGTCGGCCGGGGGCAGCAGCACGTCGGGGGCGCCGAGCAGCCAGGTGCTGACCGTGCCGTCGCCCTCGCTGAAGGAGGCGCCGCTGTACTTGCGGGCCGAGGAGAACGGCAGCGCCTCCGTGCAGCGCCAGTCCACGCTGTCGGGGTAGGCGTCGACGATGGCCTGGAGGGAGGCGTTGGGCCGCGGGTCGGACTCGCCGAGCGCGCCGAGCGCCTTGCGTACGTACGTCTCGTCGGCGCCGTCCAGGAGGCGCAGGTCCGCGACGTCCATGCCGCCCTCGGTGAGGGTGCCGGTCTTGTCGAGGCAGACGGTGTCGACGCGGGCGAGCCCCTCGATGGCGGGCAGCTCCTGCACCAGGCACTGTTTTCGGCCGAGCCGGATGACGCCGATCGCGAAGGCGACGGAGGTCAGCAGCACGAGCCCCTCGGGCACCATCGGGACGATGCCGCCGACGGTGCGGGCGATCGAGTCCTTGAAGCCGTGCTCCTTGACCACCAGCTGGCTGATGACCAGGCCGATCGCGGTGGGGATCATCATCCACTGGACGTACTTGAGGATGGTGGAGATGCCGGTGCGCAGCTCGGAGTGGACGAGGGTGAAGCGGCTGGCCTCCTCGGCGAGCTGGGCCGCGTAGGCCTCGCGGCCGACCTTCGTCGCGGTGAACGCGCCGCCGCCCGCGACGACGAACGAGCCGGACATGACCTCGTCGCCGGGTTTCTTGACCACCGGGTCGGCCTCACCGGTGAGCAGCGACTCGTCGATCTCCAGTCCGTCGGCCTCCGCGCAGCTGCCGTCGACGACGATCTTGTCGCCGGGCCCGATCTCGATGAGGTCCCCGAGCACGATCTCGGAGGTGGAGACGGCGACGGCGGCCCCGTCGCGCCGCACCGTGGGTTTCGCCTCGCCGATCACCGCGAGGGAGTCCAGGGTCTTCTTGGCCCGCCACTCCTGGATGATGCCGATGCCCGTGTTGGCGATGATCACGAAGCCGAAGAGGCTGTCCTGGATCGGGGCGACCGCCAGCATGATGATCCACAGGACGCCGATGATCGCGTTGAAGCGGGTGAAGACGTTGGCGCGGACGATCTCGGTGAGCGAGCGGGAGCTGCGCACGGGGACGTCGTTGACCTCGCCGCGGGCGGTCCGCTCCGCGACCTCGGCGGCGGTGAGGCCCGTCGCGCGCGCGGGGACGGGTATCGGATGCACCGGATCGAGTTCGGCGCCCGCGTCGATATGGGTCATGGGTTCGACGGTACGGGCGAAACCGGGCACTCACCCGTCGAGCGGGGCACCTTCCGCGCTCTGCGCCGCGGCCCGCTTGAGGGCGGCGTCGCGGCCCCGGACGTACCAGATGCCGATGAGGCCGAGGCCCGCGCCGGCGAGGCAGGTCCAGATCCACCAGGTGTGGCCGCGGTCGTCGAACCAGCCGTAGAACGGCAGCTGGACGAGGAAGAGGACGAACCAGAGGATCGTGCCGCCGGTGATGGTGGCGACCACGGGCCCCTCCAGGGGTTCCGGTGCCTCGTGCTGCGGGGTCCACTTCGCCATGGGCACAGCTTACGAGGCCGGTCCCGGCGCCCGCACGGGGCCCGTTCGCCCCAAGGGTCTACGCGCGGAGATAGCGCATTCCCGTTCATATGTTCATACTGAAACGGCCTGACTCTGGCTCCTTATGTTCGTAGGAAACACCAGCGCCGCACCGCACACGACGGCAAACAGGCACCCCCGCACCACTGAAAGCGCTGAGGAAATCCATGTCCACTTCGGCCACCCCCAAGGTCGATGCCGTCGAGCCGCCGCCGGCCCCGAAGAGCGGTCTCGACCGCTACTTCAAGATCACCGAGCGCGGTTCCACGGTCGTCCGTGAGGTCCGTGGTGGTTTCGCCACCTTCTTCGCGATGGCCTACATCATCGTGCTGAACCCGATCATCCTGGGCAGCGCGAAGGACATGTACGGGCACCAGCTCGACAACGCCCAGCTGGTCACCGCGACCGCGCTGACCGCCGCGTTCACCACCCTGCTCATGGGTGTCATCGGCAACGTGCCGATCGCGCTCGCCGCCGGCCTCGGCGTCAACACGGTCGTCGCCCTCCAGCTCGCGCCGCGCATGTCCTGGCCGGACGCGATGGGCATGGTCGTCTTCGCGGGCTTCGTCGTGATGCTGCTGGTCGCCACCGGTCTGCGCGAGCGCGTGATGAACGCCGTGCCGCTCAGCCTGCGCAAGGGCATCGCGATCGGCATCGGCCTGTTCATCATGCTGATCGGCCTCGTCGATTCCGGCTTCGTCTCGCGCATCCCGGACGCCGCGCACACCACGGTCCCGCTCCAGCTCGGCGTCGGCGGCCACCTCATGGGCTGGCCGGTCCTCGTCTTCGTGCTCGGCACGCTGCTGACGCTGGCGCTCCTGGTCCGCAAGGTGCCCGGCGCCATCCTGATCTCCATCGTCGCCATGACCGTCGTCGCGATGGTCATCAACGCGGTCGCCGATGTGCCGTCCTGGGGTCTGACCACCCCGGAGTGGCCGGGCAACCCGATCTCCACGCCGGACTTCAGCCTGGTCGGCCAGGTCAGCCTGACCGGCGGCTTCGAGAAGGTCGGCGTCCTCACCGGCATCCTCTTCGTCTTCACCGTGCTGCTGTCCTGCTTCTTCGACGCCATGGGCACGATCATGGGCATCAGCGACGAGGCGCACCTGACCGACGAGAAGGGTCAGATGCCGGGCATGAACAAGGTCCTGTTCATCGACGGCATCGCCGTCGCCGCCGGCGGCGCCTCGTCCTCCTCCGCCACCACCTGCTTCGTGGAGTCCACCGCCGGTGTCGGCGAGGGCGCCCGCACGGGCCTCGCGAACGTCGTCACGGGCGGACTCTTCGCCACCGCGCTGTTCCTCACGCCCGTCGCCACGATGGTCCCGTCCCAGGCCGCCACCCCGGCGCTGCTCGCCGTCGGCTTCATGATCATGGCCGGCAGCATCCGGGCCATCGACTGGGACGACTGGACGGTCGCCATCGCCGCCTTCGTGACGATGCTGATGATGCCGTTCACGTACTCGATCACGAACGGCATCGGCATGGGCTTCATCACCTTCACGGTGCTCCGCGTCGTCGCGGGCCGCGCCAAGGAGGTGCCCGTCGCGATGTACGCGGTCTCGGCGGTCTTCGGCTTCTACTACCTGATGCCGGCGCTGGGCCTGACCTGACGCAGCGCGTCGCCCTGATCGCGGCCCCGCCCGGACGTTCCGGGCGGGGCCCACGCGTGTGGCCCTGGACGGGTCAGCGGTTGAGGTCGAGGACCGGTACGCCGTGCCCCTGGTACGCCTTGGGATCCACGGTGGCCACCAGTGCGTCCGCGCCCCACTCGGGCAGGTGCCGAGCCGCATGGATCGCCGCGCCCACGCCCGGCGGTACGCCGTCGCGGAGCAGTCGGGTCACGGCCAGTACCGCCGGATAGTCCAGATCGACCGTGTGGATGACCTCGAGCTGTCCGACGTGCTCGGCCATGCCCGGATGCTCGCGGTCGGCTTCGAGGATGGACAGCACCGGTGCCCACAGGCGGGTCTCGGACTCGAAGTGAGCTCGGTGGACGAGTGCGGACACCTGCCGGTTTCCGGACAACGCCAGCAGGGTCGGCGCGTCCAGGACGAGGTGGTGCAGGATCACGTGGCGGCGCCCGGTTGCTTGGCGAACGCCTCATGGAGCCTCGCCCCCATGGCCGCGCTCTCCTCGTCCGACACCTCGACTCCGAAATGGTCCGCCAGGTACGAGCGCGTCCGCTCCGCCCGCTCCCGGCGTTCTTCCTCGGTCAGAGTCGACTCCGCGAACTCCTGCACCAGCGAACGAATCGACGTCCCCCGGGACTCGGCGATCACGGCCAGCCGGTCCCGCACTTCCGAGGTCACCCGGATCATCGCATCACTCATGCCCGGAGTATACGTGGCTGTATACGCTCCGACTCGGTGTTCGCCGGCCCTCAGGCCGCCCCGTAGAACCGTTCCGTCTCCTCGACGGCCGACTTGAAGCGTTCGTCGAAGTCGTCGCGCGTCAGCGTCCGGACCACGTAGTCCTGGACGCTCATTCCTCTCTTCGCGGCGTGTCCCTTGAGCCGGTCGAGGAGCTCACCGTCTATCCGCAGGCTGAGCACTGTCGATCCCATGACGAACAGGGTTGCCGCGCCGCCCGCCCGGGCGTGTCACTTTCCGGAAGCGGCTCACTCGTTTGAGTGACGTAAGGTTTCGCCCCGTCAGATCGGCGGCCCGTCGGTGCCCCGCCGGTGGGCCCGCGGGCCGTTGGATCCGGGGCGTTCGGGGGAGTGTCCCGTGGTGTGGATCACGGGCGCGTGGCGTGATTCCGGTGGTCGTTAGACACGGTAATGAGTTACGCTAAATACATGCCGGACCTCTCCCATGGCGACGACGTAGCCGCCGTGAACTCCCTGCGCTCCGCCGTGATGCGCCTGTCCCGTCGGCTCAAGCACCAGCGGGTCGACGAGTCGCTGAGCCCCACCGAGATGTCGGTGCTCGGCACCCTCGCCGGATGCGGCTCCGCCACACCCGGCGAACTCGCCCGCAAGGAACATGTGCAGCCGCCGTCGATGACCCGCATCGTCGCGCTCCTGGAGGCCAAGGGACTGGTCAGGCTGGAGCCGCACCCCGAGGACCGGCGCCAGAAGGTCGTCACCTCCACCGAGCAGGCCGAGACCATGCTCAAGGAGAGCCGCCGCAAGCGGAACGCCTGGCTGGCCGACCTCGCCGCCGGACTCGACGACGAGGACTGGGCCAAGCTCCGCGAAGCCGCCCCCGTCCTCGAGAAGCTCGCCCACCTCTGAAGTCGGCACCCCGCGTTCCGCACTTCTGAACGACCACCGCTGAGTCGCGCTCAGCACCACGACGCCGAGGAGGCGAACCCACTTTGAGTACGGGACCCGGAGCAGACTCCGCCCCCGCACCAGCCGCCCACGACTCCACCGCCCGCCCCCGCAAGACCTCGATGTTCGCGAGCCTCAAGGTGCGCAACTACCGCCTGTTCGCGACCGGAGCCGTCGTCTCCAACACCGGTACCTGGATGGCCCGCATCACCCAGGACTGGCTGGTGCTCTCCCTCACGGGATCCTCCGCCGCCGTCGGTGTCACCACGGCCATGCAGTTCCTCCCGATGCTGCTCTTCGGCCTCTACGGCGGTGTCATCGCCGACCGCTTCGCCAAGCGCAGCCTGCTCTTCTGCACCCAGGGCGCGATGAGCCTGTCGGGCCTGTTCCTGGCCGCCCTGACCCTGTCCGGCCACGTACAGGTCTGGCACGTCTACCTGGCCGCCTTCTTCACCGGGCTCGTGACCGTCGTCGACAACCCGACCCGGCAGTCCTTCGTCTCCGAGATGGTCGGCCCCGACCAGGTCCGCAACGCCGTCTCGCTGAACTCCGCCAACTTCCAGTCCGCCCGGCTCATCGGCCCCGCCGTCGCCTCCGTGCTGACCGCCGCCGTCGGACCCGGCTGGGCCTTCCTCGCCAACGGCCTGTCCTTCCTCGCCCCGCTCACCGGCCTGCTGCTGATGCGCACCAGCGAGCTCCACGAGACCAAGCTCGCCCCGCGCGGCAAGGGACAGCTCAAGGAAGGCCTGCGGTACGTCTCCCGGCACCCCGAGCTGATCTGGCCGATCGTGCTCGTCGGCTTCGTCGGCACCTTCGGGTTCAACTTCCCGATCTGGCTCAGCGCCTACGCCGACGACGTCTTCCACGGAGGCGTCGGCATGTACGGCGTCTTCAACACCCTCATGGCGGTCGGCTCCCTCGCCGGAGCACTGCTCGCCGCGCGCCGCCGCTCCACCCGCCTGCGGGTGCTCGCCGGTGCCGCGATCGGCTTCGGCGCGCTGGAGGTCCTGGCCGCGTGGGCGCCCGGCGTCTGGGCCTTCGTCCCGCTGATCGTCCTCCTCGGCATCCTCGGCCTCACCGTCAACGTGACCGCGAACTCCACGGTCCAGATGGGAACGGAGCCGGAGATGCGGGGGCGGGTGATGTCCCTGTTCATGATGGTGTTCACCGGCGGTACCCCGCTCGGCGGGCCGCTCTTCGGCTGGCTCGCCGACCAGTACGGGGTGCGGGTCAGCTTCATGCTCGGCGGGGTGATCTGCGCGGCCGCGGCCGCCGGCGTCGGGCTCATGCTCGCCCGCGCCGCGAACCTCCGGCTCAAGGTCGACCTCCGGCGCGGGGAGCGACACCTGCAGTTCGTCCCGCGCGAGCCCCGCGAACTGGCGGTGGCCTGACCCAGCCCGGGGCCCCGGCCCCGGCCCTGGGCGGGCCCCCATCGCGGGGCCCCGGCCGCCCGGCGTGGGGCTGCGCTCCATGGCTGGGCACCGACTCCGGCCGCCTGGCCTGGGGCTGCGCTCCGGCCCGGGCACGCATCCGCTCGCCCCGGCCTGAGACAGTCCGCCCCTGGCCCCAGCCCTCCTCCCACCCACCCGCCCCCTCCGGGGGCGTTCGGCCCGGCGCCTGGCCTCGGGGAGTACTCCGCCCCTGGACTCGCGGTCCGGCTGTCCCGTCTTGGGCCTGCGCCCAGGCCTCTGTGTGAGCTTTCGGGTGCCCTCGCCTCTGGGCCTGCGCCTTAGCTCCGGCCCTGGCCGCTGGCCTCTCCGGCCTATGGACTCTGGCGTGGCCGCCTCTTGCTTGGCCCGGCCCTTTCTCCCACCCGCCCGCCCCCTCCGGGGGCGTTCGGCCCGGCGCCTGGCCTCGGGCAGCACCTCAGCCCCTGGGGCGATCCAGTCGCCGCTGCCTCAGCCCTGCGCCAGGCGCCGGGTACGTCCTCCGGCCGCCCGGCCTTGGGCCTGCGCCCAGGCTCCGGGTACGTACCCGGTCGCGTCGACTCAGCCTTGGGCAGTCTGCCGCCTGGGGCGGCACGGGTGGGCAAGGCGGCACCCAGGTGCCGGGTGCGCGATGCGGTCGGCCTTGGCTTCGGCGTCGCCGCCGTAGGGGTCGCCGATCGTCGCCGGGTGCGGCCCGGTGGGGCTTCTCGCGCAGTTCCCCGCGCCCCTGAAGACACGCTCCGCGTGCCCCAGGGGCCCCTTGGTCGCGCCCCACGAGACGCAGTCGCTGATTGGCACCGGCCACGCCCCTGGAGCGGGCCTGCTGTGTGCGCCCCACGATGTGATCGGACACAGCCCTGCGCCTGAGATGAGCACCGCCGCGACCCATGGGCATGCCCATCGCGCCCGCGACGAAGCTGTTGATCGACACAGGTCGCGCCCCGCGACGGAGTCGCTGATCGGATACCGCCACGCGTCCCTGACGGGGACAACCCGCGCCCCAAGGCTTTGCTCATCGCACTCTGCGACGGAGGCGCTGATCGGTCACCGCCACGCGCCCCTGACGGGGGACACCCGCGCGCCCCGGGGCATGCCCATCGCGCCCCCCCCGCGACGGAGTCGCTGAGCGAAGACGGGTCGCGGCCCCGGAGGGAGGCCTAGGGCGTTTCTTTCGGATCATCTGATCGTTGGTCGATGTGTGTCGTTAACTGATGCCCAGTGGGCGAGGATCGAGCCGTTACTGCCGGACCGG
>NZ_JBHYTK010000153.1:0-19349 GCF_042749255.1 Streptomyces sp. NPDC059524
GTGGGTGACCGGTCCGCCCCGCGCCGCGGTCCGTACAGCGGCCTGTGCCCCGTCCATGCCGCGCTTCGTGGGCGCGGCTGTCTTCGGTCAACTGTTGCGCGTCAACTGTTGCAGGGCGACGTTGAGTTCGAGGACGTTGACGGTCGGTTCGCCGATGAAGCCCAGGGTGCGTCCGTCGGTGTGTGCGTCGACGAGCTTCTGGACGCGGTCGACGGGCAGGTGGTTGCGTGCGGCGACGCGGTGCACCTGGAGGTCGGCGTAGGCCGGGGAGATGGCGGGGTCGAGGCCGGACCCGGACGAGGTGACGGCGTCGGCCGGGATGTCGGCCGGGTTCACCCGGTACGTGGCGGTGGAGTTGTCCGCGACGACGGCGGCGCGGGCCTTCTTCACCTGGGCGACGAGTTCGGGGTTGTCACCTGCGAGGTTGGTGGCGCCGGACAGGATCAGCTTGTACTGGGTGTTCACGCTGTTCGTGCCGAGGCCGTTCTGCGGGCGCCCCTGAAACCACTTGAGGTCGGGCTTGCCGTCCTTCGTCGTGTACGACTGGCCGATGAGGGAGGAGCCGACGGTCCTGCCCCCGGACCGGATCTCTGAGCCGTTCGCCTTGTCGGGGAAGACCGCCTGGGCGACTCCCGTGACGGCGAGCGGGTAGAGCACGCCGCACAGCACGGTGAGGACGAGCAGGGCGCGCAGGCCCGCCCAGACCAGCCGGCCGGTGTTGCCTACGGAGGTGTTCATGGTGGTCAGCACGCTTTCTGGACGTCACAGGCCGGGGACGAGGGAGAGGAGCAGGTCGATGACCTTGATGCCGACGAAGGGGGCGATCAGGCCGCCGAGTCCGTAGACGCCGAGGTTGCGGCGGAGCATGCGGTCGGCGCTCGTCGGCCGGTAGCGGACGCCCTTCAGGGCGAGCGGGACGAGCGCGACGATGATCAGGGCGTTGAAGACGACGGCGGACAGGATCGCCGAGTTCGGGCTCGACAGGTGCATGATGTTGAGCGTGTTGAGCCCGGGGTAGACGGCCGCGAAGAGCGCCGGGATGATCGCGAAGTACTTGGCGACGTCGTTGGCGATCGAGAAGGTGGTCAACGCACCACGGGTGATCAACAGTTGCTTGCCGATCTCGACGATCTCGATCAGCTTGGTCGGGTTCGAGTCGAGGTCGACCATGTTGCCGGCCTCCTTCGCGGCCGACGTGCCCGTGTTCATCGCGACGCCGACGTCCGCCTGGGCCAGCGCCGGCGCGTCGTTGGTGCCGTCGCCGGTCATCGCGACGAGCTTGCCGCCCGCCTGCTCCCGCTTGATGAGGGCCATCTTGTCCTCGGGCGTGGCCTCGGCGAGGAAGTCGTCGACGCCGGCCTCTTCCGCGATGGCCTTGGCCGTCAGCGGGTTGTCACCGGTGATCATGACGGTCTTGATGCCCATGCGGCGCAGCTCGTCGAAGCGTTCGCGCATGCCGTCCTTGACGACGTCCTTGAGGTGGATCACGCCGAGCACACGGGCGCCGTCGGTGTCCTCGACAGCGACGAGGAGCGGGGTGCCGCCGGCGGCGGAGATGGCGTCGGTGAGTGTCGTGGCGTCGTCGGCGACCTGCCCGCCGCGTTCGCGGACCCAGGCCAGGACCGAACCGGCGGCCCCCTTGCGGATGCGGCGTCCGTCGACGTCGACGCCGGACATCCGGGTCTGCGCGGTGAACTCGATCCAGGTGGCGCCCGTGAGTTCGCCCTGGTGGCGTTCGCGCAGCCCGTACCGCTCCTTGGCGAGGACGACGACGGAGCGGCCCTCGGGCGTCTCGTCCGACAGGGACGAGAGCTGTGCCGCGTCGGCGACCTCGGCCTCGGTGACGCCGCGCACGGGGACGAACTCGGCGGCCTGCCGGTTGCCGAGGGTGATGGTGCCGGTCTTGTCGAGCAGCAGCGTCGAGACGTCGCCGGCCGCTTCGACGGCGCGGCCGGACATGGCGAGCACGTTGCGCTGCACGAGGCGGTCCATGCCGGCGATGCCGATGGCGGAGAGCAGGGCGCCGATGGTGGTCGGGATGAGGCAGACCAGGAGGGCGACCAGGACGACCATGTCGAGCTGCTTGCCCGCGTAGTCGGCGAACGGCGGCAGCGTCGCGACGGCGAGGAGGAAGACGACGGTCAGGGAGGCGAGCAGGATGTTGAGCGCGATCTCGTTGGGCGTCTTCTGCCGGGCGGCGCCCTCGACCAGGTTGATCATGCGGTCGATGAACGTCTCGCCGGGCTTCGTGGTGATCTTGACGACGATGCGGTCGGAGAGGACCTTGGTGCCGCCGGTGACGGCGCTGCGGTCGCCGCCGGACTCGCGGATGACGGGCGCGGACTCGCCGGTGATCGCGGATTCGTCGACGCTGGCGACGCCCTCGACCACGTCACCGTCGCCCGGGATGATGTCGCCGGCCTCGCACACGACGCGGTCGCCGACCTTGAGCTCCGTACCCGGCACCCGCTCCTCACGGCCGTCCACCAGGCGCCGCGCCACCGTGTCGGTCTTGGCCTTGCGCAGGGTGTCGGCCTGCGCCTTGCCGCGGCCCTCGGCGACGGCCTCCGCGAGGTTGGCGAAGATCACGGTCAGCCAGAGCCAGGCGCTGATGGTCCAGCCGAACCAGTCGGTCGGGTCGGTGAAGGAGAACGCCGTGGTCAGCACGGACCCGACGAGCACCACGAACATGACCGGCGACTTGATCATGATGCGCGGGTCGAGTTTGCGCAGGGCGCCCGGGAAGGACTTCAGGAGCTGCCGGGGGTCGAAGAGTCCGGCGCCGACCCGGCCCTCGCCTTCGCCGGAGCCATGCCCGGTGGGCACGTCCTGGTGCGGGGCCCGGGTGGGAGTGACTGTGGACATGGAGCCCTCTGGATTCTTCGTCAGCTGTGACTTCTGGGTGTGAGGGCTCATTTACGCCAGTCCCTCGGCGAGCGGCCCGAGCGCGAGCGCCGGGAAGTACGTGAGGCCGGTGATGATCAGGATGGTGCCGACGAGGAGGCCGGTGAACAGCGGTTTCGCGGTGCGCAGGGTGCCGGCGGAGGCCGGTACCGGCTGCTGCCCGGCGAGCGATCCGGCGAGCGCGAGGACGAACACCATCGGCAGGAAGCGGCCCAGGAGCATGGCCAGTCCGATCGTGGTGTTGAACCACTGCGTGTCCGCGTTCAGGCCTCCGAAGGCGGAGCCGTTGTTGTTGGCGCCCGAGGTGTAGGCGTAGAGGATCTCCGAGAATCCGTGGGCGCCGGGGTTGAGCATCGAGTTCGGCGGCGTCGGCAGCGCCATCGCGAGGGCCGTGAAGACGAGGACCAGCGCGGGCGTGATCAGGATGTAGCAGGCGGCGAGCTTGATCTCGCGCGTGCCGATCTTCTTGCCCAGGTACTCGGGCGTGCGGCCGACCATCAGTCCCGCGATGAACACCGCGATGATCGCCATGATCAGCATGCCGTAGAGGCCGGAGCCGGTGCCGCCGGGCGCGATCTCGCCGAGCTGCATGCCCAGCATGGTGATGCCGCCGCCGAGCCCGGTCAGCGAGGAGTGGAAGCCGTCGACGGCACCGGTGGAGGTGAGCGTCGTGGAGACCGCGAAGATCGACGTACCGCCGATGCCGAAGCGGTTCTCCTTGCCCTCCATGGCGCCGCCCGCGAGCTGGAACGCGGGGCCGTGGTGGGCGAACTCGGTCCACATCATCAGGCCGACGAAGGCGATCCAGATGGTGCCCATGGTGGCGAGGATCGCGTAGCCCTGCCGGAGCGAGCCGACCATGCGGCCGAAGGTCCGCGTCAGCGCGAAGGGGATGACGAGGATCAGGAAGACCTCGAAGAGGTTCGAGAGGCCGTTGGGATTCTCGAAGGGGTGGGCGGAGTTGGCGTTGAAGTAGCCGCCTCCATTGGTGCCGAGTTCCTTGATGGCCTCCTGGGAGGCGACGGCGCCGCCGTTCCACTCCTGGCTGCCGCCCAGGAACTGCCCGACCTCATGGATCCCTGCGAAGTTCTGGATCGCGCCGCATGCGACGAGGACGAGTGCGCCGACGACGGAGATCGGCAGCAGGATGCGTACGACGCCGCGCACGAGGTCGGCCCAGAAGTTGCCCAGTTCCCCGGTGCGGGAGCGGGCGAAGCCGCGCACGAGGGCGACGGCGACGGCGATGCCGACGGCCGCCGACACGAAGTTCTGCACCGCCAGGCCGCCGGTCTGCACGACGTGGCCCATGGCCTGTTCGCCGTAGTACGACTGCCAGTTGGTGTTCGCGACGAAGGACGCGGCCGTGTTGAACGCCTGGTCCGGGTCGATGGAGCGGAAGCCGAGCGAGCCGGGCAGGCTGCCCTGGAGCCGCTGCAGCAGATACAGGAACAGGACGCTCACGGCGGAGAAGGCCAGCACGCCGCGCAGGTACGCGGTCCAGCGCATCTCGGTGTCGGGGTTCGCGCCGATGCCCTTGTAGACCCAGCGCTCCACCCGCAGGTGCTTCGGGGAGGAGTAGACCCGGGCCATGTGGTCGCCCAGGGGACGGTAGGCCAGCGCCAGGGCCGCGACGAGCGCGAGGACCTGGAGCGCGCCGGCGAGTACGGGGCTCATATCTGTGCTCAGAACCTCTCCGGATAGACGAGGGCGAGGACGAGATAGGCGAGGAGGGCCACGGCCACGACGAGGCCGACCACGTTCTCCGCGTTCACAGCTTCGTCACCCCCTTGGCGACGAGTGCCACCAGCGCGAAGACCGCGAGCGTGGTGACGACGAAGGCCACGTCGGCCATCGTGAGCTCCCTGGATGAAGGTTCGAATCAGTACGGACACTGAGAGGAAACCTCCGGCCAGGGCCGGTTCCGCTTCCGTTGACGGCTCCCTTACGGGGGCGAGTGCGGCCTTGACGTGTCCTATACGGCCTTGACGCGTCGCATACGGGGGCGCCGGTGCGGATCGGGGTCGCGCCGCCCCTGCGCCTACGATCCGAGGAGACCGGTCGGCCAGTAGACCGGTTCAGCTAGCAGGGCGGCAGCGGCCGCAGCGCGGAAGGATGCACGCGATGACAGACGGCGTGACGACGGACGGGATGGCGACGGACGGCATGGCGACATGACGACGGACGGGAACGAGAAGGACTCCGTGCTGGACGACCCCGTCGGAGCGTCCCTGCGCGGAGCCCACGCGCACCTCGCCCGCCGCCGCGGCGAGGCGTTCACCTATCAGGGGGACGTCGCCACGTTCGCCGCGCTGCCGGCGGCGCCGGACGCGGCCGCGTGGGCCGAGCTGGCGGCGCTGCTCGGCCCCGGGGAGCTGGCCGACCTGTTCTCCTCCCCCGCGACGCCGCCACGGGACTGGGAGCCCGTCTTCTCCCTCGACGGACTGCAGTTGACCGGGCCCGTAGGCGGCGAGCAGGGCTCCGCGGACGAGTCCGGCATCGTCGAACTCGGCCCGGCCGACGTCCCGGACATGCTGGCGCTCGTCGAGCGGACGCGGCCCGGACCGTTCCGGCCCCGCACGCACGAACTCGGCACCTACCTGGGCGTCCGTGCGGGCGGCTCCCTCGTCGCCCTGGCGGGAGAGCGGCTGCGGCCGCCCGGCTGGACGGAGATCAGCGCGGTCTGCACCGCGCCCGAGGCGCGCGGCCGGGGCCACGCCGCGCGCCTGGTCCGCGCTCTGAGCGCCCGGATCGAGGCGCGGGGCGAGCGCCCGTTCCTGCACGTGGCCGCGTCGAACACGGCGGCGGTCACGCTGTACGAGCGGCTCGGTTTCGAGGTGCGGCGCCCGGTCACGTTCCGGGGCTTCCGCGTCCCTGGAGCGTGACCTTCTGAAGCGCGCCCCTTCTGAAGCGCGACCCTTCTTGAGCACGACCTTCCCAAGCGCGACCTTCAGAAGCATGCCCCCTGAGGCGTGCGAGTCAGCGCTTCGGCTGCGGCCTGACCGTGAGGATCTGCTGCGCCGTCCCGAGGGGCCCGTCGACATCGTGCAGGACCGTGCTGGTGACGCCGTGCCCCGCCGGGCCGAAGGTCACCGTCGTGTCGAGGCCGGTCCAGCGGCCGCGCGGCTGCCGGTGCAGGTGCAGCGTCAGATCGACGTTGGGGAACATCCACTCGTTCGGCGACTCGCGCACGGCGATGCCGTTCGCGGTGTCGACGAGGGCGACGAAGGAGGCGAGCGGGCTGCTCGGTTCGCCGGCCACGAGGTCGAGCGGCGTGGAGATCCAGGCGGTGGTGCGGCCGGGCCGCGGCGGCGCGAGGGGGCGGACGTCGATCGAGGCGATGTAGCCGCCGGGCCAGTGATCCGCCATCGGCCAGGGAGCGAGCGCGTCGGGCGGGGTGAGCGGGTCGGGTCCGCCACCGGCGACGGCCGTGGTGTCGGTGGCGGCGAGCAGCCAGGCGCGGGCGCGGACCACGGCGCGTCCGGCGATCAGGACGACGGCTTCGAGGAGTTCGATGGTGCGGCCGGGCCGGACGGTCTCCACCCGGATCTCGCACTCGTCGAGGGCGAGCCGGCCGAGGATGTCGAAGCTGATCCGGGCGACGGCGAGCCCCGCGGTCTCCGGGCGCGCGGCCAGGTGCCGTTCGATCGCGTGGACGACGAGGCCGCCGAGCGGGCTGAAGTGCTGCTCGTCGGGGTCCCAGGCGCCGCCCGCGTGCACGGTGGGCTTGTAGCGGAACGCGTCGATGGGCTCGTAGTAGCTGTGGTGACTGCCGGTGGACAACGGACACTTCCCCTTCCTGTGGCGGACGCCGTCGCTCGGCCGGATCGCGGCCGGGGCCGGTGCCCGGCGACCAACGTAACCGAGCGGCCGCTCACGTGTACTAGACCGGTCTAGCAGCGGCGGGCTAGGTTGGCGCGCAGCGTCCGTGAACCGGTCGTGGCCCGGCCCTGGCCCGTCAGTTGGGAGTCGCACCATGCAGCCCGCGCAGCCGTCGAAGCACACCGTTCCGCTCGACTCGGGGTGGAGCCTGGACCACGACGGGAGGCCGCTGCCCGCGCAGGTTCCGGGATGTGTGCACACCGATCTGCTGGCGGCGGGCCTGATCCCGGATCCGTTCATCGGCCGCGCCGAGCTCGAGATCGACTGGGTGGGGCGCCGCGCCTGGACGTACTCGCGGGACGTGGCTGCCGGGCAGACCGCGGCGGACGAGCGGTACGAGCGCACGGATCTGGTCTTCGACGGGCTCGACACGGCGGCCCGGATCACGCTCGGCGGGCGGGAGTTGGGCCGGACCCGGAACATGCACCGCGCGTACCGCTTCGACGTCACGGGCCTGAGCGGGCCGCTGGACGTGGAGTTCGCCTCCGCGTACGACGAGGCGGAGGCGGTGCGGCGCGTGACGGGCGACCGGCCGAACGTGTATCCCGCGCCGTCCCAGTACATCCGGAAGATGGCGTGCGGTTTCGGCTGGGACTGGGGTCCGACCGTGGTCACGGCCGGCCTGTGGCGTCCGGTCCGGCTGGAGCGCTGGTCGACGGCGCGGCTGGCGCGGGTCCGGCCCCTGGTGACGGTCGGTGGGGACGGCTCGGGCCGGGTCGAGTTGCGGATCGACGTGGAGCGCACGGAGCGGGGCGCGGACCGTGCGCTGACCGTGCGGGCCGATGTCGCGGGCGTGACCGTGGCAGGTCGGGTGGAGGGTGACGGCGCAACCCTGGTGCTGGACGTGCCGGACGTCCGGTTGTGGTGGCCACGCGGCTACGGCGAACAGCCGCTGTACGAGGTCGCGTTGACGCTGCTCGACGGCGACGGCGGGACGGTGCTGGACGGCTGGGGGCGGCGGATCGGCTTCAGGAGCGTCGAGATCGACCGCGCGCCGGACGAGCACGGCACGGGCTTCACGTTCGTGGTGAACGGTGTGCGCGTCTTCGTGCGCGGGGTGAACTGGATTCCCGACGACGTGCTGCCGTCCCGGGTCACGCCCGAGCGGTACCGGACGCGACTGCGGCAGACGGCGGAGGCGAACGCCGATCTGGTGCGGGTGTGGGGTGGTGGGATCTACGAGGACGAGGCGTTCTACGACGCCTGTGACGAGCTGGGTCTGATGGTGTGGCAGGACTTCCTGTTCGCGTGTTCCACCTATCCGGAGGAACAGCCGCTGCGCGGGGAGGTCGAGGCGGAGGCGCGGGAGAACGTGGTGCGGCTGATGCCGCATCCGAGTCTCGTGGTGTGGAACGGCAACAACGAGAACCTGTGGGGCTTCCGGGACTGGGGCTGGGAGGAGGAACTCGCCGGGGACTCGTGGGGCGAGGGCTACTACCTGGGGCTGCTGCCGCGGGTCGTCGCCGAGCTGGACCCGACACGGCCCTACATGGCGGGCAGTCCGTGGTCCGGCTCCTGGGACCACCACCCCAACCATCCGGATCACGGCACGCACCACTCGTGGGACGTGTGGAACCGGGTGGACTTCACCGAGTACCGGGCCGATGTGCCGCGGTTCGTCGCCGAGTTCGGCTGGCAGGCGCCACCCGCGCTCGCCACGCTGCGCCGGGCGCTGCCCGGTGAGGAGCTGGCCCCTGACTCCCCCGGCATGCTGCACCACCAGAAGGCGGAGGACGGCAACGGCAAGCTCCGGCGCGGTCTGGCCCGCCATTTCGCGGTGCCCGAGGGCGACTTCGATCGCTGGCACTATCTGACGCAGGTCGTGCAGGCGCGTGCCGTCGCCACCGGCATCGAGCACTGGCGCTCCCACCGGCCGCGCTGCGCGGGGACGATCGTGTGGCAGATCAACGACTGCTGGCCGGTCAGTTCCTGGTCCGCGATCGACGGCGACGGCCGCCTCAAGCCGCTCCACCACGAGCTGCGCCGCCTGTACGCGGACCGGCTGCTCACCCTTCAGCCCGGCGCGGACGGTCCGGTGCTCGTCCTCGACAACCAGTCGCCGGAGGTGTGGAGTTGCGCGGTGACGCTGCGCCTGATGCACGCCGACGGGACGGAGGCCGCGCGGGTGTCGCCGGACGTCACCGTGCCCGCGCGCGAGGTGCTGCGGCTGCCGGTCCCGGCGAAGGCTGTTCCAGGGGCGGGCTCGGCGAAGGAGTACCTGGTCGCGGACGCCGACGGGCTGCGCGCGCTCCACTTCGAGGCGCGCGACCGTGATTTCGCCTATCCGCGGCCCCGTTTCGACATCGCGGTCGAGAGCGTCGGCGGGACACGGGACACGGTCGACGTCGTCGTCAGCGCCCACACTCTCGTACGAGACCTGCTGCTCCAGCCCGACCGCCTTGCCCCGGACGCTCAGGCCGACCGGGGTCTGGTCACCCTGCTGCCCGGCGAGACGACGAGGATCCGGGTGCACGGCGCTCCGGACCGCGGGGCCAACGCGATCCGGGCCGCCCTCTTCTGCGTGGAGCCGGCGTGAACGGCGGGCCGGGCGGCGGCATGAACGGTGGCGGTCGGAGGGTGACCATCAGGGACGTCGCGGCGGCGGCCGGGGTGTCCAAGGGCGCGGTGTCGATCGCGTTCAACCACAAGCCGGGGCTGTCCGAGCCGACGCGCGAGCGGATCTTCGGGGTGGCGCGCGAGCTGGGCTGGGCGCCGGACGCGTCGGCGCGCAGCCTGTCGCGGCGCCGCACGGACACGGTCGGTCTGGCCCTGTGCCGTCCGGCGCGGCTGCTGGGCCTGGAGCCGTTCTACATGGAGTTCGTGTCCGGTCTGCAGAGCGTGCTCGCCGAGCGTTCCTGCTCGCTGCTGCTGCGGCTCGTCGGGAGCCGGGAGGAGGAGATCGGGCTGCAGGAGGCCTGGTGGCGCGAGCGGCAGGTCGGCGGCACGGTCCTCGTCGACCTGGACCGGGACGATCCGCGGGTCGCACCGGTCGCGGCGCTCGGCGTCCCCGCCGTCGCGGTCGCCCACCCGGATCTGGCCGGTGGGCTGCCCTCGGTGTGGCGGGACGACGTGGCCGCGATGGACGAGGCGGTGCGCTATCTCGCCGCGCTCGGGCACCGCCGGATCGCCCGGGTCGGCGGGCCGGAGCGGCTGGGTCACAGCGTGCTGCGCGAACGGGCCTTCGCCGGCGCGCTGGGGTCGCTCGGCCTCGACGCGGGGCTCCAGGTCTCGACGGACTACTCGGGTGAGGAGGGCGCCCGCGCGACCCGGGCGCTGCTGCTGCGGCCCGAGCGGCCGACGGCGATCGTGTACGACAACGACATCATGGCCGTGGCCGGGCTCGGGGTGGCCGCCGAGCTGGGCCTCACGGTCCCGGACGACTTGTCGCTGCTCGCCTGGGACGACTCCCAGCTGTGCCGGCTGACCCGCCCGTCACTGTCGGCGATGAGCCATGACGTGCACGGATTCGGGGCGGATGTGGCGCGGGCGCTCTTCGAGGTGATCGAGGGGCGCGAGCTCGGCAGGGAGCCGGTGTCGCGCCCGTCGTTGACTCCGCGCGGGTCGACGGCGGCACCGCGGATGTCTTGATGTGCCTTGATTGTTGTTGATTGTCGTTGACGACCTTGATGCTGCTCTGATGCTCAGCGTCGTCCCTTGAGCCGCTCCACGGCGGTGACCCCGACGGCGGCGAGCCCGACCTGCATGGCGAGCTCGATCCAGTCGACGCCCCGGGTGTCGGCGACGCCGAAGGCGCCGGCGACGGCCGTGCCGACCAGGGCTGCGGCGATGCCGACGAGGATCGTCCACAGGACGCCGATGCGCTGACGGCCCGGGATCACCAGGCGGCCCAGGATGCCGATGACGATGCCGATCACGATCGCGGTGAAGATGCCGGAGATCTCCATGACTGATGCCTGCCCCTCGTCGAGCCGCTACGACGCCCCGTGGAGATGGACGCGGCCGGGGCCCGGCGGGTTGAGCGGGCGCCGGGTCGGGCGGGGTCGGGGGCGGTCGGATCGGTCAGGGGTCGGGCTTCTCCTGCGGCGCCGGTGCCTGGTGAAGGTGGCGTGCCTGCTCGTCGTAACCGCTCAGCACGGCTCTTAGCTGCTCCAGCGATTCCTCGGGGATGTCGGGCGGAGCGGACTCGACCACGTAACGGGCGGCGGCCACGAGGGCCGCGAACTCGAAGGCGTGGGCGGTCGCCCGCAGAACGCCGGGCCGGGCCCACTCCAGGCGCATGATCAGCCCTTCGACGACAGGTATTCCTTGATCTGGCCGAGTTCCTTCTCGAAGTCGTCGTAGTCCTCGCGCATCCCGTTGAGGTAGGCGCTCCAGCCGAGACTGTTCTTGGCGTAGTGGACGGCTTCCTGGATCTCCTCGTCCGTGGCCCCGAACAGCTTCGCGGCCTCGGTGTGGAACAGCGTGCAGTAACGGCACTTCGTCTCCGAGTGCAGTGCGATCCCGATGAGTTCCTTGTACTTGTTCGGGATCAGCGTCTCTCCGAGTTCGAGCTTCTTGAAGATCTCCCACTCGTAGTCCAGCAGGTCGTCGGGGATCGCGGAGAAGAAGTGAGGCACGAGCCCCAGCGTCTCCTTGATCTCCGCCTCCACCTCGCCCCGGTTACGTCCCGCCATGGCGACCACTTCCTCTCAGCCGAAGCGGAACCGGTTCTCCTTGTCCACGATATGCCTGGGCGGGGGGCCCAGGCATATGCAGACGTGTAGACGTGTACCCGGCGGGCACTTGGCCCGGCCGCGCTCGGCGCCGGGTCACCACTGGTCGATCAGCGGTGTGTCCGGTGCGTGCCGGCGCCAGGCTTCGGTGAGGCGGGCGAGGCGGGTCGGGGCGGCGATGCCGCGTACGGTGGTGATCTTGCCGTCGGCGAGATCGAACGTCACCGCTCCGGTGATCCGGTCGCCGAGCACGAAGAGGACGGCGGGGGCGCCGTTGACGAGCGCGTAGTGGAGGGCGAGCGGGCCACCGGCGAGTCGCCGCTTCGCCGGAGTGGGCTTGAAGCCCGCCCGTACGACGGCGGCGATGCGCGAGGGAGTGTCGTACCGCAGCAGCTTCTCGGCGAGGCCGCCGACGCCGTCGGAGATCGCTGTCGCGTCGTCCGTGAGGAGCTCCACGAGTCGTTCGGTGCGTCCCGAGGAGGCGGCGGTGAGGAACTCCTCGATGATCCTGCGGGCGGCTGCCGGGTCGGCTTCGCCGTCACCGCGGCGGGCGGCGGTGACGCGGCGCCGGGCCCGGTGGAGGTGCTGCTGGCTCGCGGACTCGGTGATGTCGAGGATCTCGGCGATCTCGGCGTGGGCGTAGGCGAAGGCCTCGCGCAGGACGTAGACGGCCCGTTCGACGGGTGACAGCCGCTCCATGAGTGTCAGCACGGCCAGGGAGACGGATTCGCGCTGCTCGAAGGTGTCGGCCGGGCCGAGCATCGGGTCGTTGTCGAGGAGCGGTTCGGGCAGCCAGGCGCCGGCGGTGCGTTCCCGGCGGGCCTGTGCCGAGCGGAGCCGGTCGAGGCACAGGTTGGTGACGACCTTGGTCAGCCAGGCCTCCGGCACCCTGATCCGCTGCCGGTCCGCGGCCTGCCAGTGCAAGAAGGCGTCCTGCACCGCGTCTTCGGCGTCGGTGGCCGAGCCGAGCAGCCGGTACGCCAACGAGACGAGCCGACTCCGGCCGGCCTCGAACCGGCCGGTGTCGAATCGATCAGTGGCGGCGCTGTCCATGCGGACCACCCCAAACGGTGCGGTGGAAGACGACTCTGACCGGGCCATCTTGCCTGTATGAGCGGGGTGTTGAGGGACCGGGTGACGCATTCGGAGGGAACGGCGGCGGCTCTGCCGACCGTGCGGCCGTGAGGCCGTGAGGCCGTGAGGCCGTAGAGACCTGCGACGCCGACCGGGAGACTACGCGACCGCCTTCTCGGCAGGCGCGTTCTCGGCGGGCGCCTTCTCTTCGGGCGCGTTCTCGGCGGGCACATTCTCTACGGGCGCGTTCTGCGGGGCCGCCAGCCGGTGCTTGCGCTTGGGCAGGCCGAAGGTGGGGTGCGAGGTGGCCCACAGCGCCATCCCGACGATGCCGTTCTTGATCCGCGCGGCCTTCCGGCCGCCCATGAACCGCGGCTTGGCCCGCCCTTCCTTGTCGACCATCTGCACGATCCCGTCGAGCCGCCCGAGGCTGATGTGGTTGCCCACGTACTCCAGCTTGCCGTTCGGGATCTCACGCCCGGTCAGGCGCCCCACGACCGCGTCCGCGGCCTGCCGGCCCGTGTAGCCGGCCGAGGCGCAGGACATCGGCAGCGGCCGGCCGTTGTCACCGACGGCGTAGGCGCTGTCGCCGACGGCGAAGACGTCCGGGTGCGACACGGACCGCATGGTGCGGTCGACGGTGATGCGGCCGTCGTCGGTGACCTCCAGACCGCTCGCGGCGGCGAGAGGACCGACGACGAATCCGGCCGTCCACACGGTCGCGTCGGACGCGAGGACGGAGCCGTCGGAGCACAACACCCGTGTGGCTTCCACGGCTTCGACACTGGTGTGCTCCACGACGGTGACGGCCAGGCGGGCGCAGGCCTCGCGCAGGTGGCCACGCGCACCGGCGGAGAGCGCGGCGCCCAGCTCGCCGCGGGCGATCAGGGTCACTGACAGGCCGGGCCGGGACTCGGCGATCTCGGTGGCGGTCTCGATGCCCGTCAGTCCTTCGCCGACGACCAGCACGCGGCCGCCCTCGCCCCGCTCCTCCAGGCGGTCCAGGCGCTCGCGCAGGCGCCGTGCCGAGGGCCGGGCGGAGATGTCGAAGGCGTGCTCGGCGACACCCGGGACGCCGTGATCGGCGCCGTGGCTGCCGAGCGCGTACAACAAGGTGTCGTAGCCGAGTTCGCCGCCGCCGTCGGTGTCGGCCACGGCGACGACGCGGCGGTCGGGGTCTACGGCGGTGACGCGGCCGACACGCAGCTGTACCGCCGTGCCCGCGAAGACGTCGGCGAGCCGGGGAGCCGCAATCTCCTGCCCGGCGGCGAGCTGATGCAGCCGCATCCGCTGGACGAAGTCCGGCTCCGCGTTGACCACGGTGATCTCGGTGTCGGCCGGTGCCAGCCGGCGCGCCAGGGTCCCTGCCACGTAGGTCCCCGCGTACCCGGCGCCGAGGACGACGATGCGGTGCTTCATGAGGTGCTCCCGTCGGTTCGCTTGCTCTCAGCGACTTGAGCGGGACAGCCCCTCGATCCCTGACAGGAAGCTCATGTGACCTGGGTCACATCATGATGAGTACGCACCACAGCACTGCCGACGAGACACGAACGACATGCGGGTGCCGCCACGACGCGCGGTGGCGGCACCCGGAGAAACAGCAGGTCAGCGACCCTTGTCAGCCGGCTCCAGAATCGCCACGCACTCCACATGATGCGTCATCGGGAACAGGTCGAACGCCCGCAGCGTCCGCACCTTGTACCCGCCCTCCTTGAAGTACGCGATGTCCCGCGCCAGGGCGGCCGGGTCGCAGGCCACGTAGGCGATGCGGCGGGCGCCGAGGGTCGTGAGGTGGGCGACCGTCTTCTTGCCGGCGCCGGCGCGCGGGGGGTCGAGGACGATCAGGTCGACGTCGGTGATGCCGGTGCGGGGCAGGACGGCCTCGACCTTGCCCTGTTCGACGCGGACGCGGTCGAAGGAGGCGAGGTTGTGGCGGGCGTCCTCGACGGCGCGCTTGCCGGACTCGATGCCGAGCACCGCGCCCTTCTCGCCGACGCGGTCCGCGAGTGCGCCCGCGAAGAGGCCGACGCCGCAGTAGAGGTCGAGGGCGGTGTCGCCCTTGCGCGGGAGGAGGCCCTGCATGACGGCCTTCATGAGGGTGTCGGCGGCCTTGGGGTGGACCTGCCAGAAGCCGCCGCTGCCGACCCGGTAGGTGCGGTCGTCGGCGCGCTCGCGGACGAAGGGGCGGCCGTGGACGCGGTGGACTCCGCCGTCCTTCTCGCCGACCCGCATGACGGAGACCGGCTTGTCGAGCTCGACGATGGGCAGTCGGGCGCCCGGCTTCGGGGTGAGGATCACCTGGCGGTCCTGGGAGCCGCTGGCGGCGATGGCCTCGACCGACTCCATGCCGGTCCAGTCCCGCTCCTCGATGCCCAGTTCGGAGACGCCCTCGGCGGCGATCATGCAGTGCTCGACCGGCTCGACCTCGTGCGAGCGGTGGCGGCGCAGGCCCGCGCGGCCCTCCGGCGTCACGGCGTACTGCACGCGCGTGCGCCACTGCGGCACCTCGCCCGCCGGAAGCTTGTCGCCCTCGGCCGGCATGACCGTGCCGTCCCAGCCGGCCTCCTCGGGGGTCAGGCCCGCGAGGCGCTGCAGCTGCTCGGCGATGACCTCGCCCTTGAGGCGGCGCTGGGCGCCGGGCTTGGCGTGCTGCCAGTCGCAGCCGCCGCAGCGGCCGGGACCGGCGTAGGGGCAGGGGGCCTCGACGCGGTCCTTGGACGCCTCAAGGATCTGCACGGCGTCGGCGCGCAGGAAGCGCGCGCCCTCCTCGCCCTCGGTCACGCGGGCGACGACGCGCTCGCCGGGCAGGGTGTGCCGCACGAAGAGGACCTGGCCCTCGGCGGTGCGCGCGATGCAGTGGCCGCCGTGCGCGACGGGACCGACCTCGACCTCGTACTCCGTCCCCACCAGTGAGGTCTTCGGTTCTGCCTGCATGGCGGGGCTCCAGTACGTCAAGGGGGTGGCCGCACGAAAGCGGCCGGACAACAGCCCACCAGTCTACGTGGCTGTCGTCCGGCCGCTCACCACACGGCTGCGCCGGCTGCGCGGCTACTTGCCGCTGGACTCCTTGGTCCGCTTCTCGACGGGTCCGCGGCGTACGGATCCGGGCGCGTTCCATTCCTGGCGCCTGCGGGCGCGCAGCTTGGCGGCCTCGGAGGACTCCAGCTGGTAGGGCACGGAGGTGACCATGATGCCGGGGGTGAACAGGAGGCGTCCCTTGAGGCGCAGCGCGCTCTGGTTGTGGAGCAGGTGCTCGTACCAGTGGCCCACGACGTACTCGGGGATGATCACGCTGACGGCGTCGCGCGGCGACTCCTTGCGGAGGTTCTTCACGTACTCGATGACGGGCCGGGTGATCTCGCGGTAGGGCGAGTCGAGGACCTTGAGGGGTACGTCGATGCCGCGGCGCTCCCACTCCTCGCGCAGGGCCTTGGTCTCGGCCGGATCAACATTGACGCTCAATGCCTCGAGCGTGTCCGTACGCATCAGCTTGGCGTACGCGATCGCGCGCAGCGTCGGGCGGTGGATCTTGGAGACCAGCACGATGGAGTGGACGCGGGAGGGGCGGACGCTGTCGTCGGACGGCGTCTCCGGTGCGGCGATCTCCTCGGCGACCCGGTCGTAGTGCTTGCGGATCGCGGTCATCGTCGCGAAGAAGATGCACATGCCGAGCAGGGCGACCCAGGCGCCGTGGGTGAACTTGGTGACCAGGACGACGACGAGGACGAGGCCGGTCAGGAAGCCGCCGAAGGCGTTGATCGCGCGGGAGCGGATCATGTGGCGGCGCTTGGCGGGGTCCTTCTCGGTGCGCAGGTGGCGGTTCCAGTGGCGGACCATGCCGGTCTGGCTGAGCGTGAAGGACACGAACACGCCGACGATGTACAGCTGGATCAGGCGGGTGGAGTCGGCGCCGTAGATGACGACGAGCAGGGCGGCCGCGCCTGCGAGCAGCACGATGCCGTTGGAGAACGCGAGGCGGTCGCCGCGGGTGTGCAGCTGGCGCGGCAGGTAGCGGTCCTGGGCGAGGATCGAGCCGAGCACCGGGAAGCCGTTGTACGCCGTGTTGGCGGCGAGGAACAGCACGAGGGCGGTGGCCGCGGCGAGCACGATGAACAGGAAGCTGCCGTTGCCGAAGACGGCCTCGGCGACCTGGGTGATGACCGGGTCCTGCACGTAGCCCGAGCCGACCGGCACCCCGTTCTTGAGCAGGTCGTGCGCCGGGTTCTCGGCCATGCGGACCTTGGTGACGAGGGCGAGGCCGATGATGCCGACGAGCATGGTGATGGCCAGCGCGCCCATCAGGGACAGGGTCGTCGCCGCGTTCTTGGACTTGGGCTTGCGGAAGGCCGGGACGCCGTTGGAGACGGCCTCGACGCCGGTGAGCGCGGCGCAGCCGGAGGAGAAGGCGCGCAGCAGCAGGAAGACGAGGGCGAAGCCGGCGAGGCCCTGCTCCTCGGCCTTGATGTGGAAGTCGGCGGTGGGGGCGCGCATGGTGTCCCCGAGCACGATGCCGCGGAAGGCGCCCCACGCGATCATGATGAAGACGCCGACGACGAAGACGTAGGTGGGGATCGCGAAGAGCGATCCGGACTCCTTGACGCCGCGCAGGTTCATCAGGGTCAGCAGCAGGATGACCGCGACGGCGCACAGCACCTTGTGCTCGACCACGAACGGGATGGCCGAGCCCAGGTTCTCGATGCCTGAGGTGATGGAGACGGCGACGGTGAGGACGTAGTCCACGAGCAGCGCGCTGGCGACCGTCAGGCCGGCCTTGGGACCGAGGTTGGTGGTGGCGACCTCGTAGTCACCGCCGCCGCTGGGGTACGCGTGCACGTTCTGCCGGTACGACGCCACCACGGTGAACATCACGACCACGACGGCCAGGGCGATCCACGGGCTGAAGTGGTACGCCGAGATGCCCGCGACGGAGAGGACGAGGAGGACCTCTCCGGGCGCGTAGGCAACGGAGGACAGGGCGTCGGAAGCGAAGACGGGGAGGGCGATGCGCTTCGGCAGGAGCGTTTCTCCGAGCCGGTCACTGCGCAGTGCGCGCCCGATCAGGATCCGTTTGGGCACGTCGGTCAGTTTGGACACGCAGAGGATCGTAAGGGTTCGAACGTGGGGCCGCCCACCCACCACCCCCCAACTCCGCCGGATGCCCGGAATACGGACGGCCGGAGGGGGTTCGGTGCGCGTCCCGTAGGCCGTGCGCGGCTCCCGTGGGACGGTGATGATCCAGGAGCCGACGCGGAGGTCGTGTTCGAGCGGACAGCCGATACGGTGGTGCCGAGCGCGAGCCGCGAAATGCCCGCATCGTGCCCGAGAGCCGGCCGCACAGGCCGGACCGAGCCGCGAGAGAGAGACATGAGCAGGACGTTTACCCAGGTCGGTAGGCCTATGAGGAGTGCGTGGTAGGGCCGTGCATATCGTGATCATGGGCTGTGGCCGCGTAGGGTCCCAACTCGCCCAGACTCTGGAACAGCAGGGGCACACGGTCGCCGTCGTGGACCAGGACCCGACGGCCTTCCGCCGTCTGGGCTCCGGTTTCGGCGGCCGTCGCGTCACCGGCGTCGGATTCGACCAGGACACCCTGCGCGAGGCCGGCATCGAGGAGGCGGGCGCCTTCGCCGCCGTCTCCAGCGGTGACAACTCCAACATCATCGCGGCCCGGGTGGCGCGCGAGATGTTCGGAGTGGAGAACGTGGCGGCGCGCATCTACGACCCCCGCCGCGCCGAGGTCTACCAGCGCCTCGGCATCCCGACCGTCGCGACGGTCCGGTGGACCGCCGACCAGATGCTGCGCCGGCTGCTGCCGTCGGGCGCGGAGCCGCTGTGGCGCGACCCCACCGGGGGTGTCCAGCTCGCCGAGGTGCACGCCTCGGACGCCTGGGTGGGGCACAAGATCAGCCGCCTCCAGGACGAGACCGGTGTGCGCGTGGCGTTCCTGACCCGGCTGGGCGAGGCGATCCTGCCGACGTCGCAGACGGTGCTGCAGGAGGGCGATCTCGTGCACGTGATGATGCGCACGGACGACGTCGACAAGGTCGAGGCGGCGTTCGCCGAGGGTCCTGAAGAGGAGGGCGGTCACTGATGAGGGTCGCCATTGCCGGAGCCGGCGCGGTGGGCCGTTCGATCGCGGGCGAGCTGCTCGAGAACGGGCACGAGGTCCTGCTGATCGACAAGGCGCCGACCGCGATCTCGGTCGAGCGCGTCCCGCAGGCGGAGTGGCTGCTCGCCGACGCCTGTGAGATCACCTCCCTGGACGAGGCGGCGCTGCAGCGCTGCAACGTGGTCATCGCGGCCACGGGTGACGACAAGGTCAACCTGGTCGTCTCGCTGCTCGCGAAGACCGAGTACGGCGTCCCGCGCGTCGTCGCCCGGGTGAACAACCCGAAGAACGAGTGGCTGTTCAACGAGTCGTGGGGCGTGGACGTCGCGGTGTCGACGCCGCGTCTGATGTCGGCCCTGGTCGAGGAGGCGGTCAGCGTCGGCGATCTGGTGCGCCTGCTCCGCTTCAGCCACGGCGACGCGAACCTGGTGGAGCTGACGCTGCCGCCCGAGTCGGCGCTCGCCGGCACGCGCGTGGGTGACGTCCAGTGGCCGCAGGACACCTCGCTGGTCACGATCATCCGTGGCACGCGGGTCCTGGCGCCCAGCCAGGAGGACTCCCTGGAGGCGGGTGACGAGCTGCTGTTCGTCGCGGCGCAGGCCCGGGAGGAGCAGCTGGAGGATCTGCTGTCGGTGCGGCGCGAGGACGCGTAGCGCCGTCGGACGGACGTGAGCAAGGGGTGAGCCCCGGCGAGCAGTGCTCGCCGGGGC
>NZ_JBHYTK010000154.1:0-19288 GCF_042749255.1 Streptomyces sp. NPDC059524
GGCGCCCCCCCCCGGGGCGCGGCCCGCGGGGGCCGCGCGGCGCTCGCGCCACAGCGCCGCGAGCCGATCCGCGGCGGCGAGGAAGCGGCCGGGGGAGCGCAGCGTCAGGCCCCGCTCGTTGCCCGTCGTCGACATCGCGATCCGCCACCCGTTGCCCGGCTCGCCGATCACGTCCTCGTCGGGGACGAACACGTCGTCCAGGAACAGCTCGGCGAACGCCGGCTTCCCGTCGAGCCTGCCGATCGGGCGGACCGTGACACCGGGCGCCTTCAGGTCGAACATCAGATACGTCAGGCCCTGGTGCGGCTTCGGCGCGTCCGGGTCCGTACGGAAGATGCCGAAGGCCTTGTCGGCGAACGCGGCCCGCGAGGACCAGGTCTTCTGGCCGCTGAGCAGCCAGCCGCCGTCCGTGCGCACGGCCCGGGAGCGCAGCGAGGCCAGGTCCGAGCCCGACTCCGGCTCCGACCAGGCCTGCGCCCACACGACCTCGCCGCTCGCCATCGACGGCAGCACGCGGGCGCGCTGCTCGTCGGTCGCGTGGTCGAAGAGCGTGGGGGCCAGCAGGTTGATCCCGTTCTGCGTGACGCGGCCCGGGGCGCCCGCCGCGTAGTACTCCTCCTCGAAGACCAGCCACTTGAAGATGTCGACGCCCCGACCGCCGAACTCCTCGGGCCAGGACACGACCGCCCAGCGGTCCGCGTGCAGCTCGGCCTCCCACGCGCGGTGCGCGGCGAAGCCCTCCCCGGTCTCCAGGGAGGGCAGCGGCTCGGCCGGTACGTGCGCGGCGAGCCACGCGCGGGCCTCGGCCCGGAACGCGTCCTCCTCGGGGGTGAAGTCCAGGTTCATCGGGTGCCCGCCTCCTTCATCGACCGGACGTCCATGCCGCCCAGGGAGTCCGCCGCCGTCTCCGCGTTGTGCGCATGCGCCAGGTGGTGCAGGCCGAACACCGAGTCCATGCCGGTGTGCAGGCCCTGGAGGTCCTCCGCCTGGTTCACCGCGCGCTTGGTCAGGGCGAGGCCGAGGCGCGGCATCTCGGCGATCTTCCGCGCCAGTTCGTCCGTGCGTCCGGCCAGCTCGCCGCGCGCCACCACCCGGTTCACCATCCCGACCTCGTACGCGCGCCGGGCGCTCATCCGCTCGCCCGTGAACAGGAACTCCTTGGCGATGCGCGGCGGCATCACCCACGGGTGCGCGAAGTACTCGACGCCGGGGATGCCCATGCGCACGACCGGGTCCGCGAAGAACGCGTCCTCGCTCGCCACGATCAGGTCGCACACCCAGGCCAGCATCAGGCCGCCCGCCACGCACGCGCCGTGCACGGAGGCGATCACGGGCTTGGGCAGCTCGCGCCAGCGCCGGCACATGCCGAGGTAGACCTCCGACTCGCGGGCGAACCGGGAGTCGGCCCCCTGCTTGTCCGAGTGGTCCCACCACAGACCGGCCTTCCGCTCGAACGGGAGGTGGGCGTCCCGCTCCGGCGTGCCGATGTCGTGGCCCGCGGAGAAGTGCTCGCCCGCGCCGGAGAGGACGACGGCCTTCACACCGGAGTCCTCCGCCGCGCGGTAGAAGGCGGCGTCCAGGGCGTAGGTCATCGCCGAGTTCTGCGCGTTGCGGTACCGGGGACGGTTCAGCGTCACGTACGCGACCGGGCCCCTGACCTCGTACAGGACGGGCGAGGCGGGGTCGGACAGGTCGGGCTGCGGTGCGGGCATCGGATTCATCCTTCCCTAACAAGTGTTTGGTAGGTTAGCTTATGCGCATGGACAGCGTCGAGGACTTCCGGACCGGCTTTCGCAGCTGGCTGGAGCGTGAACTCTCCGGCGGATTCGCCTCCTTGCGGGGGAAAGGCGGACCCGGCCGTGAGCACGAGGCGTTCGCCGAGCGCCTCGAATGGGAGCGGCACATGGCCGCGCACGGCTGGACGTGCGTCGGCTGGCCCGAGGAGCACGGCGGACGCGGCGCGAGCCTCGCGCAGCAGATCGCCTTCCACGAGGAGTACGCCCTCGCGGACGCCCCCGCCCGGGTCAACCACATAGGCGAGCAGCTGCTCGGCCCCACCCTCATCGCCTTCGGCACCGAGGAGCAGAAGGCCCGCTTCCTGGAGCCGATCCGCCGGGTCGAGGAGCTGTGGTGCCAGGGGTACAGCGAGCCGGGCGCCGGCTCCGACCTCGCGGGCGTACGCACCCGCGCCGCCCTCAGCGAGGACGGCACCGAGTGGATCGTCGACGGACAGAAGACCTGGACGTCGCTCGCGCACGAGGCCCAGTGGTGCTTCGTGATCGCCCGCACCGAGCCCGGCTCGCGCCGGCACGCCGGACTCTCCTACCTCCTCGTGCCGCTGGACCAGCCCGGCGTCGAGGTCCGCCCCATCGTCCAGCTCACCGGCACCAGCGAGTTCAACGAGGTGTTCTTCGACGGCGCCCGCACCGCGGCCTCGCACGTCGTCGGCGCCGTCGGCGACGGCTGGCGCACCGCCATGGCCACCCTCGGCTTCGAGCGCGGCATCTCCACCGTCGGCCAGCAGATCGGCTTCCGCCGCGAGCTGACGGACCTGATCGCCCTCGCCGAGAAGAACGGCGCGATCGGCGACCCCCTGCTGCGCGACCGCCTCGCCCGCGCCTGGACCGGCCTGCGCACCATGGAGGCCAACGCGCGGCGCGGCGTCGACCCCTCCGTCGCCAAGCTCTACTGGGCCACCTGGCACCGCGACCTCGGCGAGCTCGCCATGGACATCCGCGGCGCCGCCTCCATGCTCGCCGAGGGCGAACCCTACGAACTCGACGCGTGGCAGCGCCTGTTCCTCTTCTCCCGCGCCGACACGATCTACGCGGGCTCCGACGAGATCCAGCGGAACATCATCGCCGAGCGCCTGCTCGGCCTGCCGAAAGAGGTGCGTGCATGACGACGCCGAAGTCCAGCGTTCCCGAGTACGTCCCCGGCCACCGGCTCCTGGAAGGCCGCACCGCCGTCGTCACCGCCGCCGCGGGCGCCGGCATCGGCGGCGCCACCGCCCGCCGCTTCCTGGAGGAGGGCGCCCGCGTCGTCATCAGCGACGCCCACACCCGCCGCCTCAAGGAGAGCGAGCAGGCCCTCGCCGAGGAGTTCGGCGCCGACCGCGTCTCCGCGCTCGCCTGCGACGTGACCGACGAGGAGCAGGTACAGGCCCTGTTCGCCCACGTCACCGAGGTCCACGGCGGCCTCGACATCGTGGTGAACAACGCGGGCCTGGGCGGCACCGCCGCCCTCGTCGACATGACCGACGAGCAGTGGACCCGCGTCCTGGACATCACCCTCAACGGCACGTTCCGCTGCACCCGCGCCGCCCTGCGCTCCTTCCGCGACACCGGCCGCCGGGGCGTCGTCGTCAACAACGCCTCGGTGATCGGCTGGCGCGCCCAGGAGGGCCAGGCCCACTACGCCGCCGCCAAGGCCGGTGTCATGGCCCTCACCCGCTGCGCCGCCCTGGAAGCCGCCGAGTACGGGGTCCGGGTCAACGCGGTGGCGCCGAGCCTCGCCATGCACCCCCACCTCGTGAAGGTCACCTCCGCCGAACTCCTCGCGGAGCTCACCGAGAAGGAGGCCTTCGGCCGCTACGCCGAGCCCTGGGAAGTGGCCAACGTGATGGTCTTCCTCGCCTCCGGCTACTCCTCGTACATGACCGGCGAGGTCGTGTCCGTGAGCAGCCAGCACGCATGAGCGCCTCGCCCGAGCGGCGGCGCCAGCTCCTCGACACCGCGGCCGCGGTGTTCGCCGCCCAGGGCTACGACGCCACGACCGTCCGCCGCATCGCGGACGCCGCGGGCATGCTCGCGGGCAGCCTCTACTACCACTTCGACTCCAAGGACTCGATCGTCGAGGAGATCCTGCGCGGCTTCCTCGACGAGCTCGCCGGGCGCTACGACACGGTGCTCGCCGCCGGACTCGGGCCGCGCGAGACGATGCGCGCCCTGGTCACCGAGTCCTTCCGGGAGATCGACCGGCACGGACCCGCGGTCGCCATCTACCAGAAGGAGTCCAAGACCCTCGCGGCCCGGGAGCGCTTCGCGTTCCTCGCCGCGTCCCAGAGCACGTTCGAACAGACCTGGCTGACCACGCTGAAGGACGGCGTGGCGGCCGGCGAGTTCCGGGCGGACCTCGACATCCGGCTCACCTACCGCTTCGTGCGCGACACCGTCTGGGTCGCCGCGTCCTGGTACCGGCCCGACGGCCGGCACAGCCCCGAGGAGATCGCCCGCCAGTACCTGGCGACCGTCCTGGACGGGATCGCCGCACCCGACCGATCAGACCATTCCCCAGCCCCGCAAGGATGAAGGAGCCGTCATGGCCGAGGCCTACATCGTCGAAGCAGTCCGCACCCCCGTCGGCCGGAAGAAGGGCGGACTGAGCGCCGTCCACCCCGCCGACCTGGGCGCCCACGTCCTCAAGGAGCTCGTCGCGCGCACCGGCGTCGACCCGGCCGCCGTCGAGGACGTCGTCTTCGGCTGCCTCGACACCGTCGGCCCGCAGGCCGGCGACATCGCCCGTACCGCCTGGCTCGCCGCCGGACTGCCCGAGGAGGTGCCCGGCGTCACCGTCGACCGGCAGTGCGGATCCTCCCAGCAGGCCGTCCACTTCGCCGCCCAGGGCGTCCTGTCCGGCACCCAGGACCTCGTCGTCGCCGGCGGCACGCAGAACATGTCGATGATCCCCATCGCGTTCGCCTCCCGGCAGGCCGCCGAGCCGCTCGGCCTCACCGACGGCCCCTACATCGGCAGCGAGGGCTGGCGCGCCCGCTACGGCGACCAGCCGGTCAACCAGTTCCACGGCGCCGAGCTCATCGCCGAGAAGTGGGGCATCACCCGCGAGGCCCAGGAGGCCTGGGCGCTCCAGTCGCACCAGCGCGCCCTGCGCGCCATCGACGAGGGCCGCTTCACCAAGGAGATCGTCGCGTACGGCGACGTCACCGTCGACGAGGGTCCGCGCCGCGACACGTCCCTGGAGAAGATGGCCGGCCTCAAGCCCGTCGTCGAGGGCGGCACCATCACCGCCGCCTGCTCCTCCCAGGTCTCCGACGGCGCCGCCGCCATGCTGCTCGCCTCCGAGCGCGCCGTCCGCGAGCACGGGCTCACCCCGCGCGCCCGCATCCACCACCTCTCCGTGCGCGGCGAGGACCCGATCCGGATGCTGTCCGCGCCGATCCCCGCGACCGCGTACGCGCTGAAGAAGACCGGCCTGTCCATGGACGACATCGACCTCGTCGAGATCAACGAGGCGTTCGCGCCCGTCGTCCTGTCCTGGCTCAAGGAGACCGGCACCGACCCGGCGAAGGTGAACGTGAACGGTGGCGCGATCGCCCTCGGCCACCCCCTCGGCGCGACCGGCACCAAGCTCATGACCACCCTCCTGCACGAGCTGGAGCGCACCGGCGGCCGCTACGGCCTGCAGACCATGTGCGAGGGCGGCGGCCAGGCCAACGTGACGATCATCGAGCGCCTCTGACGCTCCCGGCGTCCGCGGCGTCGCGTGGCGGCGGCCCGTCTCCCACTCAGCGGGAACGGGCCGTGGAGCACCGGGCCGGGTGGGGACAGGGTGTGGGCCATGACCCGTACGTCTGTTCCTCCCGAGCCCGGTGACGCGTTCGCGCTGCGGCGCCTCGCCGAGAACTACGCCCTCGCGGTCGACGCCCGCGACCCGGCCCTGTTCGACGCCCAGTTCACCGCCGACGCGCGGATCGTCGCCCACGAGGCCGACGGCAGCCTCCTGTGGGAGCGCGGCGGCAGCGCCGAGCGCGCCAAACTCCTCGACGACCTCTCCGTCTTCCCCCGCACCTTCCACCAGGTCGGCAACCACGTCGCCGAGATCACCGGACCCGACCGGGCCCGCGGCGTCACCTACTGCGTCGCCCACCACCTCGGCGCCGAGGGCGGCGACCTGCGCTGCCCCGTCCGCTACGAGGACGAGTACGAGCGCACCGCCGACGGCTGGCGGATCGCCGCCCGCGCCGTCTTCCCCCAGTGGTACGAGAGGAGCGAGACCCTGTGAGCGCACAGACCCCGCAGACCACCTCCTGGGACGAGACGGTCGACGTCCTCGTCGTCGGCTCCGGCGGCGCCGCCCTCACCGGCGCCTACAGCGCCGCCGCCCAGGGCCTCGACACCCTCGTCGTCGAGAAGACCGAGTACTTCGGCGGCACCACCGCCTACGCCGGCGCCTGCCTGTGGCTCCCCGGCAACCAGGCACAGGCCCGCGCCGGCGTCGAGGACAGCGCCGACCTCGCCCGCGCCTACTTCCGCTCCCTCGTCGGCGACGCCACCCCGCACGAACTGCAGGACGCCTACCTCGACGGGGCGGGCCCGCTCGTCGAGTTCCTCGAGCGCGACGAGCTCATCGACTTCGAGTACCGGCCGTTTCCCGACTACTACCCGGGCCCCGGCCGCTTCGACGCGGGCCGCGGCGTCTTCCCCGTACCGCTGGAGCGCCCCGAGGGCTCGGCCGAGCTCCTCGACGCGGTCCGCCCGCCGGCCTACGCCGAGCGTCTGCGACTGCCCGCCCCCGAAGGCCCGTTGGAGGACGGCCGGGCCCTCATCGGCCGGCTGCTGCTCGCCCTGCACGGCGCGGGCGGCCGCGCCGAGCGCCACACCGCGCTCACCGCCCTCGTCCAGGACGACACCGGCCGCGTCACCGGCGCCGAGGTGCGCACCGCCTCCGGCGGGACCCGGCGCATCGAGGCCCGGCGCGGCGTCCTGCTCGCCGCCGGCGGCTACGAGCGCGCCTCCGACCTGCGCCGCACCTGGGGCAACGGGCCGGGCGCCGACTGGACCATGGGCCCGGCCGGCGGCGGCACCGGCGACGCGCTGCGCGCCGCGACCGGGCTCGGTGCCACCGCCACGATGCTCGACGAGAGCTGGTGGTGCCCGTCCGTGCTGTTCCCCGACGGCAGCGCCGCGTTCGCCCTCGGCTTCCGCGCGGGTGTCTTCGTCGACGCGCAGGGCCGCCGCTTCGCCAACGAGTGCCTCTCCTACGACCGGATGGGCCGCGCCATGATGGCCGCGGGCGCCGGCGACCGGCCCGACCGGCCCGTGTGGTGGGTGTGGGACGCGGCGCACGGCGAGGAGCCGCCCGGCATCGTCCTCGTGCCCACCGACCGGGAGTCCTTCGAGCAGGCCGGGGTGTGGCGCACCGCCGACACGATCGAGGGCATCGCCGCCGAGATCGGTGTGCCGGCGGACGCGCTGGCCGCCACCGTCAAGACGTTCAACGGGTACGCGGCCGAGGGGCACGACCCCGAGTTCGGGCGCGGTGACGACCCCTACGACCGGTTCTTCACCGACCCGGAGTCGACCGCACCGAACCCGTGTCTGCGGCCGCTGGAGCGGGGGCCGTTCCACGCGGTGCGGATCGTGCTCGGTGACCTCGGCACGAAGGGGGGTCTCGGCACGGACGTCCACGCGCGGGTTCTGCGCGGTGACGGTTCCGTGATCGAGGGGCTGTACGCGGCCGGCAACACGGCGGCGAACGTCACCGGGCCCGTCTACCCCGGGCCCGGTGCCCCCATCGGCACGGGCATGGTCTTCGGCCACCGCGCCGCAACCCACATGGCCTCCGGCACCTGAGGGGGCGCCGCCGTTGGGGCCGGGGATCGTTCGCCGAGTGCCGCGCCGTCGTGGTTGCTCGCGCCCGCGCGGCGGAGCCGCACATGGACACAGCCCCGCGCCCCTAACGGGGCACATCGGCCCCGGCACCACGGCGTCGGCCGGGGGCAGTACAGCCATACGAATCAAGGAGGCGGAACACGATGTCCGATGAGCGAGGGCAGGTACTGGGAGGGAAGGTCGCGTTGGTCAGCGGGGCCGCTCGGGGGATGGGTGAGGCCATCGCCCGCGAGCTGGCGCGGCGCGGCGCACGCGTCGTGCTCGGCGACGTCCTCACCGAGCAGGGCGAGAAGACCGCCGCGTCGATGGGCGAGGCGGCCCACTTCGTGCCGCTGGACGTCACCGAGCCGGACTCCTGGGCGGCGGCCGTCGCCACGGCCACGGACCGCTTCGGCCGCCTCGACATCCTGGTCAACAACGCCGCGATCTACACGACGGCCCAGCTCGTCGACGAGACCGCCGAGCAGCTGGAGCGCCTGCTCAAGGTCGACCTGGTCGGCCCCTTCCTCGGGCTCCAGGCCACCGTGCCCGCCCTGCGCGCCGCGGGCGGCGGCGCGATCGTCAACATCTCCTCGCAGGCCGGCCTCCAGGGCATCATCGGCCACGGCGCGTACGGCGCCGCCAAGTGGGGCCTGCGCGGCCTGAGCCGCACCGCCGCCCTCGAACTCGGCGGCTTCGGCATCCGCGTCAACTGCGTGTTCCCCGGAGCCATCGACACCGCGATGACCGCCCACCTGGGCACCACCGACCACCCCGCGGCCGCGCTCGGCCGCATCGGCCGCCCCGAGGAGGTCGCCGCCCTCGTCGCGTTCCTCGCCTCCGACGACGCCTCCTATCTGACCGGCGCCGAGATCGCCGCCGACGGCGGCGCGACGGCCGGCCGGATGCCGGTGTTCGCCCCGCGCGGTGCGCAGGCCGACGCATGAGCCGCACCCCGCGCCCCGACGTGCAGGTCCTCATCGACGCCTGCACCGCCGCGTTCCCGCCGCTCGGCACGACCATGACCGACATCCGCGAGGTGCGGGCCTTCTTCGCCGCCCGCACCGCGCCCGAGCCGCCCCGGCTGCCCGCGCTCGACCGGGTCACCGACACCGACGCGCGCGGCGTCCCCGTACGGGTCTACGAACCGGGCGGCGGCCCGGACGCCCCCGTCGTCGTGTTCTTCCACGGCGGCGGCATGGTGCTGTGCTCCCTCGACTCCCACGACGGCTTCTGCCGCGAACTGGCCGCGGGCACGGGCGCGACCGTCGTCTCCGTCGACTACCGGCTCGCCCCCGAGCACCCCTTCCCCGCGGCCTTCGAGGACGCGTACACGGCGCTGCGCTGGGCCGCCGACACCCACCCGGGGCGCCCGCTCAGCGTCGCCGGGGACAGCGCGGGCGGCAATCTCGCCGCGGTCACCGCGCTGCTCGCCCGCGACCGCGGCGGCCCGGCGCTCACCGCCCAGCACCTCTACTACCCGATGCTCGACCCGGCCCGCGACACCGCCTCGTACACCGAGAACGCGCGCGGCTACTTCGTCACCGCCGACCACCTGCGCTGGTACTGGGAGCAGTACCTGACCGGCCCGGCGGACGCGCTCGACCCGCGGGCCACGCCCTTCGCGGCCCGTGACCTGTCCGGGCTGCCGCCCGCGTTCGTCGTCACGGCCGGCTTCGACCCGCTGCGCGACGAGGGCCGCCGCTATGCCGAGCTGCTGGCCGCCGCCGGGGTCCCGGTCGAGCACCACGGCTACGACGAGGCGTTCCACGGCTTCATGACCATGGGCGCGGAGGTGGCCATCCCGGAGGCGCGCGACGCGTGCGCCAAGGCGTTCGCCGCGCTGCGGAACTGAGCGCGGACAGACGGGAAGGGGCCGGCGGGGTACACACCCCCGTCGGCCCCTTCGTTCGTAGGCCGCGCCGCGCCGCGCCGTGCCGTCAGCTCAGCAGCTCGAAGCCCTCGTAGCCGTCCGCAGCGACCTTCTCGATGATGTCCCCGTACGCGCCGAACCCGCCGACGAACGGCATGAACACCCGCGGCTTGCCCGGGATGTTGGCGCCCAGGTACCAGGAGTTCGCCGCCGGCATCAGCGTGCCGTCGGCCCGCCTGCGGCACTCCTCGACCCAGCCGTCGACCGCCGGGGTCCGCGCCTCCACGCCCGCGTGCCCCCGCTCCGACAGATGCGTCAGGAGGTCCGCGATCCAGTCCACGTGCTGCTCCCCGCACAGGATCATGTTGGCGAGCACCGACGGGGAGCCGGGACCCGCGATGTTGAACAGGTTCGGGAAGCCGTCGACGCCGAGCCCGAGGTACGTGCGCGGACCGGCCGCCCACGCCTCCTTCAGGGTCCGCCCCTCGCGGCCCGTGATGCCGATGCGGTCGAGGGAGCCGGTCATCGCGTCGAAGCCGGTCGCGTACACGAGGACGTCCAGCTCGACCAGTTCACCGCCCGCGAGCCGCACCCCGGACGCCTCGATCCGCTCGATCGGCGTCGCCTTGAGGTTCACGAGGCGCACGTCGTCGCGGTTGTACGTCTCGTAGTAGCCGTCGTCCGTCACGATGCGCTTCGTGCCGATGGGGTGGTCGGTGGGGACCAGGAGGTCGGCGACGGCCGGGTCGTCGACGACCGCCCGCACCTTCTCCTCCCAGAAGGCGCGCGCCACGTCGTTCGCCGCCCTGCTCGTGACCTGGTCCGGGAACGTCTTGGAGTACAGCACCCCGCCCAGCCGCCACCGCTCCTCGAACGCGGCCCGCCGCTCCTCGGCCGCCGCCTCCAGAGTGTTCAGCGGGTGCGCCATGTGCGGGGAGCCGCCGCCGGAGCGCCGCGACAGCGCGCGCCGCTCGGCGTACGAGGCCTTCTGCGCCGCCCGCTCCTCGTCGCTCAGCGGCTTGTTGCCCGCCGGGATCGAGTAGTTGGCGCTGCGCTGGAACACGGTCAGGTGCGCCGCGTCCTCGGCGATCAGCGGGATCGACTGGATGCCCGAGGAGCCCGTGCCGATCACGCCGACCCGCAGCCCCGTCAGGTCGACGCCCTCGTGCGGCCACTGCCCCGTGTGGTACGAGGCCCCGGCGAAGTCGGCGACGCCCTCGATCTGCGGTGTGTGCGCCGTCGACAGACAGCCCACGCACGTCAGCACGTACCGGGCCTCCACGACCCGGCCGTCGTCGGTGCGCACCGTCCAGCGCAGCCGCTCCTCGTCCAGTTCGGCGGAGACGACCGAGGTGCCGAACGTGAAGTGCCGCAGCAGGTCGTGGCGTTCGGCGACGTGCTCGACGTAGCGCAGGATCTCCGGCTGCGTCGCGTACTTCTCCGACCAGTCCCACTCCTGCTCCAGCTCCTTGTCGAAGGAGTACGAGTAGTCGACGGACTCCACGTCGCAGCGGGCGCCCGGGTACCGGTTCCAGTACCAGACGCCGCCGGGTCCTTCGCCGCGCTCGAACCCGGCGACGGTGAGACCGAGGGCGCGCATCCGGTAGGCGGCGTAGAGGCCGGAGAAGCCGGCACCGACGATGACGACGTCCACCTGTTCAGGCATGACGGGTCCTTTCGTGAGACGTTCGGAAAGAGGTCCGAGGGGGAGGGGATGGGAGGGGGCGCCGCGCGTCAGACCAGCGCCAGGTTCCGGCGGTGCCAGGCCGAGGAGCCGAGCAGCCGGGCCGCCGAGTGGGCCCGCTTGAACCAGCGGTGCGCCGGGTGCTCCCAGGTGATCGCGATGCCGCCGTGCAGCTGGATCGCCTCACCGGCGATCCACTCGAAGCTCTCGCAGCACGCCGCCTTCGCCGCGCCCGCGGGCACCTCGCCGTCCACCGCCGCGGCCAGCAGCGAACGCGACGACTCCAGCGAGGTGAACATGTCGGCCAGCCGGTGCTTGACCGCCTGGAACGAGCCGATCGGGCGCCCGAACTGCTCCCGGTCCTTCGCGTACCGGAGCGTCGACTCGAACGCGACGGACGCCCCGCCCACCGCGTCCGACGCCAGCACCAGCGCGCCCGCCTCCAGGGCGGCGGCCAACGCCGTTGCGGCCCCGCCGAGTTCGCCCACCGGCACGCCCTCGGCCCGGGTCAGTTCGAGCCGCCACTGCGGCCGGCTGTCGTCCATCACCGGCACCGCCGTGAGCGTGACCCCCTCGGCGTCGGCCGGGACCAGGAACAGGCTCGGCCCGTGGTGCTCGGTGCGCGCCACGACGAGAAGCGTGTCGCCCGCAGCCGGCAGATGCTCCTTCACGCCGGACAGCCGCCATGCGCCCCGCACCAGCGCCGCGCTGGTGCGCTGGCGCCCGGTGTCCCACTCGGCGTCCTTCTCGGCCCACGCGAGCGACGTTGTGCGCGAGCCCTCCGCGAGTTCCGGCAGCAGCCCCGCGCACACCTCGGTGTCCCCGCTCGCCAGCAGCGCGGCCGGCACCAGGACGGCACTGTCGAGGAACGGCACGGGACTCAGTGCCCGGCCCAACTCCTCGCCGACCACCGCCAGTTCGCCCGGCCCGGCGCCGAAGCCCCCGTACTCCTCGGGGATCGCGAGCCCCGCCACGCCGATCTGCCCGGCGAGCGGCTCCCAGGCCGCCGCGCCCTCGTGCGCGGCCAGCACCTGGCGGACCGCCGCCGCGAGCTCCCGCTGTTCCGGTGTGCGTGCGCCGCTCATCCGGCCACCTCCTGTGCGGCCCGCGCGCGCAGCGCCGGCTTGTCGACCTTGCCCGCCGCGTTGTGCGGCAGTTCCGCGAGCGGCAGGAACCGGCGCGGCACCTTGAAGTTCGCCAGCCGCTCCCGCGCCCAGCTCGTCAACTCCGCGTCGTCCGGCTGCTGTTCACCGTGCGCCGGCACGCAGAACGCGATCCCGACCTCGCCGAGCCGCCGGTCGGGCGCGCCGACCACCGACACGTCCGAGAGCCGCGGATGCGTGCGCAGCACCTGCTCGATCTCGGCCGGATACGCGTTGAACCCGCCGACCACGAACATGTCCTTCAGCCGGTCCGTGATCGTCAGGAAGCCCCGCTCGTCCAGGACCCCGACATCGCCGGTGTGCAGCCAGCCGTCCGCGTCGACCGCCTCCGCCGTCGCCTCCGGATCGTCCAGATAGCCGCGCATCACGTGGAAGCCCCGGGTCAGGATCTCGCCCGGCTCACCCGGCACCGCGGACTCGATCCGCAGCTCCGTGCCCGGCAGCGCCTTGCCCGAGGTGTGCGCGAGCCGCTCCGCCGACTCGGTGGGCGGACAGATCGCCACCGTGCCGTCGGACTCCGTGAGCCCGTACGCGGTGAACACAAGGCCCGCGCCCAGCTGTTCACGGATCTCCTCGATCAGCGTCGTCGGGATGCCGGCCGCGCCGGTCCCCGCCATCCGCATCGAGTCGACGGCGAACCCGGCCCGCCGCGGATGGTCCAGCACCGCGCGGAACACCGCCGGCGCGCCCGTCAGGACACTGACCCGCTCGGTCGCGATCCGCCGCAGCGTCCGCTCCGCGTCGAAGACCTGCTCCGGCAGCATCGTCGCGCCCACCCGCAGACAGGCGAGGATCCCCGCCTTGTAGCCGAAGGTGTGGAAGAACGGGTTGACCAGCAGATACCGGTCCCCGCGCGTCAGCGTGACGCCCTTCGCCCACTCCGTGTACACGCGCACCGTCTGCCCGTGCGTGGTCAGCACCCCCTTGGGGCGCCCCGTCGTCCCGGACGTGAACAGGATGTCCGCGACGTCGTCCGGGCTCACCGCCTCGGTCCGGGCCCGCCGCGCCGCGCCGTCCACCTCGCGGGCGCGGCCCAGGAAGCCGGCCCAGGCGCTCTCGTCGTGCAGGATCACGACCCGGTCCAGGTCCGGCAGCTCCTCCCCGGACTCCGCGAGCATCCTCGCGTAGTCGGTGCCCAGGAAGTCCGTCTCCGTGAACAGCACCCGGCAGCGCGCCCGGCGCAGCATGTCCGCCGCCTCCCGGGCCCGGTAGCGGGTGTTCACCGGGACGAGCACCCCGCCCGCGGCGAGCGCGCCCAGCGCGGCGACGACCCAGCGCGCACTGTTCGGCGCCCACAGCGCGACCCGGTCGCCCGGCGCGAGACCCTGCGCCATCAGCGCCCGCGCGGCCTCGTCGACCGCGTCCCGCAGCGCCTCGAAAGTCCAGCTCTCGCCCTCGTACCCGAGGGCCTCGTCGTCGCCCCAGGCGTCGGCCGCCCAGTCCGCGAGTCCGGCGATCGTCAGTGGCCCGTCCATCCGGCGCACCCTCCTCAGAAGTCCGTACGCCGGGGAGGTTCGCAGAGCCTGGGGCGGTGCGGCAGCCGCGCCTTCCCACTCACCGGGAAGTGACCGTCGCAGCGGGCCGCGCCCCCCGCCTACGGTCACGGCACCCGGGCAACAGCCACCGACAACAGAGCAGTGAGGAGCGGGCGCGATGCTCACCGAGCAGGAACGGCACAAGGCCGCCGAGGCGCTGGCCGCGGCGGAGGCGGCACGCGCGCCGATCGCGCCGCTGACGGAGACCTTCCAGGGACTCACCGCCGTCGACGCGTACGAGATCCAGCTCATCGGGATCCGCGAACGCGTCGCCGCGGGCGAGCGGGTGCACGGCCACAAGGTCGGCCTGTCCTCGCCCGTCATGCAGCAGATGATGGGCGTCGACGAGCCCGACTACGGCCACCTCCTGTCCACCATGGAGCTGACCGAGGACACCCCCGTCCCCGCCGCGCGCTACTGCGCCCCGCGCATCGAGGTCGAGATCGGCTTCGTGCTCGGCGAGAGCCTGCCCGGCGAGGACTGCACCGTCGCCGACGTGCTGGCCGCCACCGAACGCGTCGTCCCCGCCCTGGAGCTCATCGACTCCCGGATCGCGGACTGGCGCATCTCCATCGGCGACACCATCGCCGACAACGCCTCCTCGGCCGGATACGTCGTCGGCGCCGGCCGTGCCCCCGCGGGCCTCGACCTCAGGGCCGTCGAGGCCCGGCTCACCGACGACACCGGCACCGAGCTGGCCACCGGCCGCGGCGACGCGGTGCTCGGCGACCCCGCCGAGTCCGTCGCCTGGCTGGCCCGCACCGTCGCCCGGTTCGGCGTGCGCCTGGAGGCGGGGCACCTGATCCTGCCCGGCTCCTGCACCCGCGCCGTCGACATCGCGCCGGGCCGCACCTACACCGCCGACTTCACCGGGCTCGGCTCGGTGTCCCTTTCCTTCGAATGACCTTCGAGTGACCCTTCGAGTGAGGCTGAGTATGACGACCGTACGGAAGAAGGCGACCGCCGCCATCGTCGGCTCCGGCAACATCGGAACCGACCTTCTCTACAAGCTCCAGCGCTCGGAGCTCATCGAACCCCGCTGGATGATCGGCGTCGACCCGGCCAGCGAGGGCCTCGCCAAGGCCCGCGAGGCGGGCCTCGACGCGAGCCACGAAGGCGTCGACTGGCTCCTCACCCAGGACGAGCTGCCCGACCTGGTCTTCGAGGCCACCAGCGCCTACGTGCACGCCGCGAACGCCCCGCGCTACAAGGAAGCCGGCATCCGGGCCATCGACCTGACGCCCGCCGCCATCGGGCCCGGCGTCGTACCGCCCGCCAACCTGACCGCGCACCTCGACGCCGACAACGTCAACATGGTCACCTGCGGCGGCCAGGCCACCATCCCCATGGTGTACGCCGTCTCCCGCGTCGTGCCCGTCGCCTACGCCGAGATCGTCGCGTCCGTCGCCTCCGTGTCGGCGGGCCCTGGAACCCGGCAGAACATCGACGAGTTCACCCGCACCACCTCGCGCGGCATCGAGCAGATCGGCGGCGCCGAACGCGGCAAGGCCATCATCATCCTCAACCCGGCCGAGCCGCCCGTGATCATGCGCGACACCGTCTTCTGCGCGATCCCCGAGGACTGCGACCACGAGGCGATCGTGCGCAGCGTCAAGGAGGTCGCCGCCCAGGTCGCCGAGTACGTGCCCGGCTACCGGCTGCGCGCCGACCCGCAGTTCGACGCGCCCCGCCCCGAGAACGGCGGCATGGCCCGCGTCGCCCTCTTCCTCGAGGTCGAGGGCGCCGGCGACTTCCTGCCGCCCTACGCAGGAAACCTCGACATCATGACCGCCGCCGCGACCCGCGTCGGCGAGGAGTTCGCCCGCCGCATTCAGCAGGGGAGTGGCAAGTGACCATCGAAGCGCCCTACTCGGCGGAGCTCGACCTCCGCGTGACCGACTCGTCGCTGCGCGACGGCTCGCACGCCCACCGCCACCAGTTCACCGCGGAGAACGTCCGCTCGATCGTCACCGCGCTCGACGGCGCCGGCGTCCCCGTCATCGAGGTCACCCACGGCGACGGACTCGGCGGCTCCTCCTTCAACTACGGCTTCTCGCACACCCCCGAGCAGGAGCTCATCAAGACCGCCGTCGAGGCCGCCGAGCGCGCCAAGATCGCGTTCCTGATGCTGCCCGGACTCGGCGTCAAGGACGACATCCGTGCCGCGCAGGCCAACGGCGCCGACATCTGCCGCATCGCCACCCACTGCACCGAGGCCGACGTCAGCGAGCAGCACTTCCAACTCGCCCGCGAGATGGGCCTGGAGACCGTCGGCTTCCTGATGATGGCGCACGCCACCACTCCGGAGAAGCTCGCCAAGCAGGCCCGCATCATGGCCGACGCCGGCTGCCAGTGCGTCTACGTCGTCGACTCGGCCGGCGCCCTCCTCATGGACGACGTCACCGACCGCGTCTCGGCCCTCGTCGCCGAACTCGGCGACGACGCCCAGGTCGGCTTCCACGGCCACGAGAACCTCGGTCTCGGCGTCGGCAACTCCGTCGCCGCCGTGCGCGCGGGTGCCCGCCAGATCGACGGCTCCACCCGCCGCTTCGGCGCGGGCGCCGGCAACACGCCCGTCGAGGCGTTCGCCGCCGTCGCCGAGAAGTCCGGCTGGCGCACCGGCATCGACGTCCTGAAGATCATCGACGTGGCCGAGGACGTCGTACGGCCCGTCATGGACGACGAGTGCCTCCTCGACCGGATGTCCCTGCTCATCGGCTACGCGGGCGTCTACTCCTCGTTCCTCAAGCACGCCGACCGGCAGGCCGAGCGCTACGGCGTCTCCGGCGCCGAGATCCTCCTCGAAGCCGGCCGCCGCAAGCTCGTCGGCGGCCAGGAGGACCAGCTCATCGACATCGCCGTCTCCCTCGCCGCCCGTTCCTGAGACCTCCGGAAGAGACCTGAAGAGAAGGGTGTGAAGAACATGACCACCGACAACGACGTCCGTGTCATCGAGACCGGCACCGCCCCGGTCCGCTTCGCCCGCGGCTGGCACTGCCTGGGCCTCGCCGCGGACTTCCGTGACGGCAAGCCGCACGAGATCGAGGCCTTCGGCACCAAGCTCGTCGTCTTCCAGGGCGAGGACGACGGAGAGCTCCACGTCCTCAACGCCTACTGTCCCCACATGGGCGGCAACCTCGCCCACGGCACCGTGAAGGGCGACACCGTCGCCTGCCCGTTCCACGACTGGCGCTGGTCCGGCGACGGCAAGTGCGCCGCCATCCCGTACGCCCGCCGCGTCCCGCCGCGCGCCCGCACCCGCACCTGGCACGCCATGGAGCGCAACCGGCAGCTCTTCGTCTGGCACGACCCCGAGGGCAACCCGCCCCGGCCCGAGCAGGACATCCCCGAGATCGCCGGCATCCACGGCCCCGCCGAGGAGACCGCGCAGTGGTCCGACTGGCAGTGGAACACCATCACCATCGACACCAACTGCCGCGAGATCGTCGACAACGTGGTCGACATGGCGCACTTCTACTACATCCACTACTCGTTCCCCGTCTACTTCAAGAACGTCTTCGACGGGCACGTCGCCACCCAGTACATGCGCTCCGAGCCCCGCCCGGACATCGACCTCGGCTCCCTGTCCACCGGCTCCCTGCGCTCCGACGCCTCCTACTTCGGCCCGTCGTACATGATCGACTGGCTGTACACGGAGGTCGCGCCGGGCGTCGAGATGGAGTCCGTGCTCATCAACTGCCACTACCCGGTGGGCCCCGACCGCTTCGTCCTCCAGTACGGGGCCATGGTCAAGAAGCTCCCCGGCATGAGCGACACCGAGGCCGCCGAGGCCGCCCGCCTCACCAGCGAGGGCCTCGCCGTCGGCTTCGAGCAGGACGTCGAGATCTGGAAGAACAAGACCCGCATCGACAACCCCCTGCTCACCGAGGAGGACGGCCCCGTCTACCAGCTGCGCCGCTGGTACGAGCAGTTCTACGTGGACGCCGCCGACGTCAAGGACGAGATGGTGCGCCGCTTCGAGTTCGAGATCGACACCCGCCGCGCAAACGAGAACTGGCGCGCCGAGGCCGAGGCCAACATGGCCCTCCGCGCCGCCGCCACCGCCCAGCCCACGGAAGGAGACGGGGCATGACCCCCGTCGTCTGCGACACCTGCGGCAACCAGGTGCTCTGCGAGAAGTACAGCCCGGCCCACCTCCAGATCCAGTGGACGGCCGACACCGCCGCCGCCTGCCCGCGCATCGCGGCGCAGGCGGCCGGCTCCGCCGGGACCCCCGCCGCACGGGTCCCGGACTGCACCGCCCTGCGCACCGCGATCGACTCCGCCGTCGACACGGGCCGGCTGGAGGTGACCCGGCGTGAGCAGCCCTGACCTCCCGGGCGGCCCGCGCACCCTGAGCCTGCGCGTCGCCGAGATCGTCCCGGAGACCGAGGACGCCGTCACCGTCGTCCTCGACGCCCCGGAACTCACGTACGCGCCCGGCCAGTTCCTCACCCTCCAGGTGCCCGGCGGCCACGCCCGCTGCTACTCCCTGTCCAGCTCCCCGCACACCGGCGAACTGCCCCGGGTCACGGTCAAGCACGTGCCCGGGGGCACCGGCTCCCGCTGGGTCTGCCAGGAACTGCGGGCCGGCGACACCGTCACCGCGCTCGCCCCCGCCGGCACCTTCACCCCGGCCGACCTCGACACCGACCTGCTGCTCGCCGCCGCGGGCAGCGGCATCACCCCGGTCCTGTCGATCGCCGCGTCCGTCCTCACCGCCGGCACCGGCCGCGTCACCCTGCTCTACGCCAACCGCGACGAGCGCTCCGTCATCCTGCGCGGCGCGCTCCAGGAGCTGGCCGCGGCCCACCCCGGCCGGCTCACCGTCCTGCACTGGCTGGAGTCGCTCCAGGGCCTGCCCGCACCGGCGGCCCTCGGCCCGCTCCTCGCCCCGTACGCCGACCGGCCCGCCTACCTGTGCGGCCCGGCCCCGTTCATGGACGCGGCCGAGGCGGCCCTGCGCGGCGCGGGCGCCGCCACCGTCCACCGGGAGCGGTACTTCTCGCTCTCCGGCGACGTGTTCACCGCGCCCGTGCCCGCGGCTTCGGCCTCGGCCGGTACGGGCCCCTCCTCCACCGCCGTCGTCAGCCTCGACGGGGAGACCCACGAGGTGGCCTGGCCCGAGGACACCCCGCTCCTTGACGCGCTGCTCGCGGCCGGCGTCGACGCGCCGTTCTCCTGCCGGGAGGGCGCGTGCGCGGCCTGCACGTGCCGGATCGTCACGGGCGACATCACTCTGATCCGCAACGAGGTCCTCGACGAAGAGGACCTGAAGGAGGGCTACGCCCTGGCCTGCCAGGCGCTGCCGCGCAGCGAACGGGTGTCGGTCGAGTATTGAGCGCGGGCCGGTGGGGGCTGGTCGCGCAGTTCCCCGCGCCCCTTCGGGGAGATGCGGCGCGAAGCGCCATGCATCTCAGGGG
>NZ_JBHYTK010000155.1:0-8280 GCF_042749255.1 Streptomyces sp. NPDC059524
TGCGCACTTCGTGCGCGATCTCATCGGGCGCCAGGGCATCGGGGAAATGCGACCCGGAGGGTCTGCATTTCAGGGGCGCGGGGAACTGCGCGACCAGCCCCCACCGGGCGGCACCCCGCGACGGACCGGTGGCCCCGTTCGGGTTCCCGGCGCGCCAAGTGCCGCGCCCGATGTGACCCTGGTGGGAAGCGGAGCGAGGAGGCGGGATGGCGCGTGCGGAGGACCGGGGACCGGTGCGGTACGGGCCCGTGCTGCCCGAGCCAGGACTCCCCGTACTGCCGGAACTGAGCGCGATCGTCGCCGCGGCGGCCGGACGCGCGGCCCCCGAACCCCCCGGCGGCCCCCCACCCCTCCTGGAAGCCGCCGGAGGCTACTGGCTGCGCCGGGGCCTGCCCACCGAACGCACCCAGGTGGCCGCCGCCCCCGGAGGGGCCCCGCTCCTGCTCGCCGTCACCGCCGCGCTCGGCGGCGACGTCCTGGTGCCCCGCCCCTGCCCGGCCTGGTGGGTGCCGCAGGCCCGGCTGCTGGGCCGGGACGCCTTCCACGTGCCGACGCCCGCCGAGTGCGGCGGCGTCCCGGACCCGTACGCCCTGCTGGAGACGGTGCGCCGGGTGCGGGCCGAGGGCGGGGACCCGCGCCTGCTCGTCCTGGCCGTCCCCGACGACCCGACCGCGACCGTGGCGCCGCCCGAGGTGCTGCACGAGGCGGTCGAGGCCGCCGTGGGCGAGGGCCTGCACGTGGTGAGCGACGAGACGTGGCGGGACACCGTGCACCCGGGCGCCGACACCGTCCTGTTCGGGCCCGCCGAGATGTACCCGGACGCGGTCACCGTGCTCACCGATCTGACCGGCGCCTTCCTGCCGCCCTCGCTCCCCGCGGCCTGCGCCCGCTTCCCCGCCACCGCCGCGGGCGCCCGGCTCGCCGACCGGGTCCGCGACATCCTCACCGCGACGGGCGCCCTCCTCGCCGCCCCCGTCGCGGCCGCCGCGGGACACGTCCTGGGCGAACCCGACGCGGTCACCGCCCGCCGCGTCGCCGCCGTCGCCCTGCACGCGCGGCTCGCCGGCGCCCTGCACGAGGCCGTCCTCGCCGCCGGAGCGCTGGCCCGGCCGCCGCGCGCGGGCCGGCACCTCTACGCCGACCTGGAACCGCTGCGCCCCCACCTGGCCGCCCGCGGCGTCACGGACGCCCAGGAACTGGAGGACCACCTCACCGGCCGGCTCGGCATGCCCGCCCCCGGCGGCCACCGCTTCGGCGACACCCCGGCCGCGCTGCGGGTGCGCCTCTCCACGGGGCCGCTGGTCGGTTCAACCCCCGAGGAGCGGGCCGCGTCTCTCACCTCACCGGAGCCCTTGGAATTGCCGCATGTGGAAAGGGTGTTGAGCATGGTGGGGTCGACGCTCGGCGACATCCGCGGCGAGCCGGGCCCGGCGGGCCCCGCGGGCGGCGGACCGGCAGGCGAGGGATGGGAGTACCGGCGATGACGCAAGCCTCCGAAGCGCCGATGACGGAGGAGCCCGCTCCGCGGGCCGATGCCACGGCGGTCCGGCCGCCCCTCGCCGAGCCGCGGCCGCTCGGCGGGGGAGCGGACGCCCTGCGGATCCCGCGCCGCTGGCCCAAGTCCTTCGCGCACCGGCTCACCGCGCCACTGCCGGGCCTGCGCGGCTTCGCCCGGTTCGCCCGCGAGGGCCGGGTGCGGCCCTCCGCCGAGGGCCTGGCCGACATCCCGAACCTGCCGTTCGCGCCGGGTCCGCTGCCCGACGTCGACGCCCGCACCGCGGCCGTCACCTGGGTCGGCCACGCCAGCTGGATCATCCGGGTCGGCGGCCTGACCGTGCTCACCGACCCCGTCTGGTCCCGCAAGATCCTCGGCACCCCGGCCCGGGTCACCCCGCCCGGCATCGCCTGGAGCGCGCTGCCGCCGGTCGACGCCGTCGTCATCAGCCACAACCACTACGACCACCTCGACTGGCCCACCCTCAAGCGCCTGCCGCGCGACACCCCGGTCCTGGTCCCGGCCGGTCTGGCCCGCTGGTTCACCCGGCGGGGCTTCACCCACGTCGCGGAGCTCGACTGGTGGGAGGCCGCCGAGCTGAAGGGCGTCCGCTTCGACTTCGTCCCGGCCCACCACTGGTCCAAGCGCAGCCTCACCGACACCTGCCGCACCCTGTGGGGCGGCTGGGTCCTCACCGACCTCGACGGGCGGCGGATCTACTTCGCGGGCGACACCGGCTACGGCCACTGGTTCCGGGAGATCGGCCGCCGCCACCCGGACATCGACCTCGCCCTGCTCCCCATCGGCGCCTACGAACCGCGCTGGTGGCTGCGGGACGTGCACTGCGACCCCGAGGACGCGGTGCGCGCCGCGCAGGACGTCGGCGCCCGCCGGATGGCGCCCATGCACTGGGCCACGTTCCTGCTGTCGGCCGAGCCGGTCCTGGAGCCGCTCACCCGGCTGCGGGCCGCCTGGGAGCGCGCCGGCCTGTCCCGCACCGCGCTGTGGGACCTGCCGGTGGGCGGCTCACGCGTGCTGACCGCCTGACTCCCGGCCCCGCAGCCGCCGCCACAGACCGGGAGCCACGCTGATCACCAGGGTGAGCGCCACCGCCGCGACCACGCCCTGCCACGGCTCCGGGAACAGGGAGCCGCCGAGGATCCCGATCACCTGGTACGTCGCCGCCCAGGCCAGACAGGCCGGGACGTCGCCGCGGGCGAACCGCCGCAGCGGCATCCCGGCCAGCAGGCACGCCAGCATCACCGGGATCCGTCCGGCCGGCACGAGCCGCGACAGCACCAGGACGAGCACCCCGTGGTCGGCCAGCTTGTCCTGGGCCTGCGTCAGCCGCTCCTCCGGCGCCCGAGACCGGATCGCCTCCAGCCACCGCGACCCGCCCCGCGACCTCATGCCGCGCCGCCCCAGCCAGTACAGGACGACGTCGCCGAGGAACGCCGCGAAGGAGGCGACGAGAAACACGAACAGCAGCGACAGCGGCGCCGTCTGATGGAACGCCACGACCGCGGCCGAACTCACCAGCGCGCCCGTCGGCACCACCGGGACGAGCGCCCCGATGAACACGAGCAGGAACAAGGACGGGTAGCCGACGGCCTGTTGAGTGGACTCCGGCGCCACCTGCGTGGCGGTGGCGAGGATCAACGGGCCACCTCCGGACGCACGCTCTCGCCGTGCCCCAGCCGGTGCACCGCCACCTCCGGCGCCGCCAGCGCCGCCTGCCGCACGAACTCGTCGCCCGGCGCGTGGAACTCGTGCGGCCGCACCGCGTCCATCCCGATCGGCCAGTACGTCCCGTAGTGCACCGGCACCGCGCTGCGCGGCCCGATCCGGGCCAACGCCTCGGCGGCCCGCGCCGGATCCAGATGGTGCGGGCCGAGGTAGGGACCCCAGCCGCCGACCGGAAGCAGCGCCACGTCCACGGCGCCCACCGCCTCCGCCATGCCGTCGAACAGGCCCGTGTCGCCCGCGAAGTAGGTCCGGGCCTCGCCCGTCACCACGTAGCCGAGCGCGGGGGAGCGGTGCGGGCCCACCGGGAGCCGCCGCCCGTCGTGCTCGGCGGGCACGGCCCGCACCGACACACCGCCCGCCTTCACCACGTCACCGGGCTCGACCTCCGTGATCCGCAGCGCGTCCAGCCGGCGCAGCCCCGGCACGGAGCGGCGCGCGCCGCGCGGCACGAGCACCTGTGTGCCGGGCGCGAGCCGCGCGAGCGACGGCACGTGCAGATGGTCGGCGTGCAGATGCGAGACGAGCACGACGTCGGCACGGGCGGCGCTCGGCGGCGGGGGCGCGCCGCGCCGCCGCCGCAGATGCGCGAGGCGCCGCGTGAACAGCGGATCGGTGAGCACCCGGGTCCCCGTGTCCTCGACCGTGCACGTGGCATGACCCCACCAGGTGATCTCCACCGGCACCCGTTGCCTCCTCCGTGCGACTGCCCCGAGCCTACGTGCAGGAGTAGGGTCGAGCCCGAAAGACGAGGTGAGGGGGACACCATGGGCGCACCGGACGGTTCGGGACCAGGCCCGCTGCGGGTCGCGTCGATCGCCAGCCTGACACCGCTGGAGGAGCTGGACGCGGACCCGTTCCTCGTCGACTCCCGCAGCCAGCACGCCATGTGCGCCCGCTGGGCCGCCGAGCGCGGTTACGTCGTCACGCGTGAACTGCTCGTGCACGGACTGCGCCCCGACCACGAGGTGCTCTGGGACGACGTGGACGCGGGCCTGGTCGACCTGTTCGTCGTCCCCTGCGACCGCGTGCTGAACGCGGCCCTCCGCTCGCCCGAGGCGTTCACCAAGGAATGTGCGCGGCGCGGGGTGCGGATGGAGACGGCGGGCCTGGCCGAGCCCGCGTACGACACGGAGATGAAGGCCCGCGTCCACCGCCGCCTGTCGATGCCCACCGCCGGGTACGACGGCTGCTGAATCCGGCCACGCCGGTGCGGCCGGACCGATCGGGCCCGGCCGTGTGAAAACCTGGCCGACGACAGGACGAACGGGGCGGATCGGGCGAGGGGAGCCGGAGAAGTGGCATCGGGCCGGTGGTGGCGGCGGGCGGCGAGCACGGTGTGGCGCTCCCTGACGGTGTGGGCCGCGAGCACCCTGACGATGATGGTCCTCGCCGGGCTGTTGCCCGACTTCCAGCTGCAGTCCGCGAGCGGCGACAGCATGACGCGGGTCGCGATCACCGCCGCGTCCGGCGCCGGAGCCTTCGCCGTCCTGTCCGCCCTGGTCTGGCCGATCCTGGTCCGCGCCCTGCTCCTCGTACCGGCGCTCGTCCTCGGCCTCGTCGTCTTCTTCCTCAACGGCGGCGTGCTGCTCGTCGCCCTCCATCTGGTGCCCGACGGCCGGGGCGAGATCAACGCGGAGACCGCCGTCGTCGTGGCCGCCGTGATGTCCGCCGTCGCGTCGGCGACCGGCGGTGCCCTCGCCGTCCGCGACGACGACGCCTACCGGCGCCGCCTGTACCGGCTCGCCGCCCGCCGGCGCCGCAGGGCCGGACCCGACGCCGGCTGCCCGCCCACCCCCGGCACCGTCTTCCTCCAGCTCGACGGCGTCGGCCACGACCTCCTGAGGCGGGCCGCGGACCAGGACCTGATGCCCACCGTCGGCGCCTGGCTGCGCGAGGGCGGCCACCGGCTCACCCCCTGGCGCACCGACTGGTCCAGCCAGACCGGCGCCAGCCAGCTCGGCATCCTGCACGGCTCCACCTGGGACGTGCCCGCCTTCCGCTGGTACGAGAAGGACACCGGCGAGATCCAGGTGTCCAACCGCCCGACCAGCGCCACCGAGCTGCAGCGCCGCGCCGTCGAGCACACCGGCGACGGCGGACTGCTCACCCTCGACGGCGCCAGCCGCGGCAACCTCTTCAGCGGCGGCGCCGAGCAGGTCGCCCTCGTCCTGTCCGTCGCCGCGCGCCGCGGCAAGGAGAACCGTTCCCGCGCCGGCTACTTCGCCTACTTCTCCGACCCGGCCAACGCGGTGCGCACCGCCCTGTCCTTCTGCGCCGAGGTCGGCCGGGAGATCGGCCAGTCCACCCGGGCCCGCGTCCGCGGAGAGCGCCCGCGCGTCGGCCGCGGCGGGCTCTACCCCTTCATCCGCGCCTTCGCCACCGTCGTCGAACGGGACGTCGTCGTCGCGGCCGTCATCGGCGACCTCCTCGCCGGCCGCAGCGCCGTCTACGCCGACCTGGTCGCCTACGACGAGGTCGCCCACCACTCCGGCCCGTTCGGCCGCGACGCCGAGAAGGTCCTCGAACGGCTCGACCGCTCGCTCGCCCTGATCGCGAAGGTCGCCGAGCACGCGCCGCGCCCGTACCGCATCGTCGTCCTGTCCGACCACGGCCAGAGCCCCGGCGAGACCTTCCGCTCCCGCTACGGACTCACCCTCCAGGACCTGGTGCGGGCCGGCTGCGGGCTGCCCGTGCCGCGCAAGGTGCGGCGCACCCGCAGCGGGGCCGAGGCCAGGTCCGCCGTGCGCGCCGCCCTGCACCGGCCCGTCGAGCGCACCGAACCGCCCGTCTTCCGGGGACGGCGCAGCGAGCCCGTCGTCCTCGCCTCCGGCAATCTCGGCCTGGTCTCGTTCCCCGACGTGCCGCACCGCATGACGAAGGAGGAGATCGACCGCCGCCACCCGGCGCTCCTCACCACCCTCGCCCACCACCCGGGCGTCGGCTTCCTGCTCGTGCGCAGCGCCGAGCACGGCGGCGTCGTCCTCGGCGCCCGCGGCGCCGAGGTGCCGGTCGACGATCTCGTCGACGGGAAGGGGCCGCTCGCCGACTTCGGCCCCGGCGCCGCCGACACCGTCCGCCGCACCCACGCGTTCCCGCACACCGCCGACATCATGGTCAACTCCTTCCACGACCCGGTGGACGGCGAGGTGCTCGCCTTCGAGGAGCAGATCGGCTCGCACGGCGGGCTCGGCGGCGCCCAGGGCCGGCCCTTCCTGCTCTCGCCGCCGGACCTGTCCCCGCCGGTCGCCGACGGCACCGAACTGGTCGGCGCCGAGCAGGTCCACCACGTGCTGCGCCGCTGGCTGCGCGAGAGCAGCGGCCCGCAGGTGCCGGTGGAGAAATCCCCGGCGGGCGGCGCCGGAATCGCATCTTTTACGGTCGCTCCCCCCGGGCAGCGGGAGGAATCCGCCTGATTTGGCGGCCGGTGCCCGCCCGCCGGACCATGGGTCCTCGCCCGGCGATCCCGCGGCGCCCCAGCACGACCGAGAGGCACCCCCCACATGCACGACACCGGAACCTCACTCCAGGTCTCGGCGAAGCTCGACCAGGGGGAGGCCCCTCAGCCCCCGTCCGGTGACACGCAGAACGCGCGAGGCGAGAGCCGGCACACCCGCAGGTTCGGACTGCCGATCGCCACGGCCCTGGTCATGGGCAACATCATCGGCGGCGGCATCTTCCTGCTCCCCGCCTCCGTGGCCCCGTACGGCACGATCAGCCTGCTCGCCTTCGGTGTCCTCACCGTCGGCGCCATCGCCCTCGCCCTCGTCTTCGGACGGCTCGCGCACCGGCACCCGAAGACCGGCGGTCCCTATGTCTACGCCCGTGAGGCCTTCGGCGACTTCGCCGGGTTCCTCGCGGCGTGGAGCTACTGGATCACCGCCTGGGTGTCGAACGCGGCGCTCGCCGTCGCCGCCGTCGGCTACCTCGACGTGCTGTTCCCGCTGAACGGCTCCACCCTGTGGACGATCGTCGCGGCTCTCGCCTGCCAGTGGCTGCCCGCCCTGTCGAACCTCGCCGGCACCCGCTGGTTCGGCGCGGTCCAGCTCGTCTCCACGATCCTGAAGTTCGCGCCGCTGCTGCTCGTCGCGATCGGCGGCCTGTTCTTCTTCGACGCCGACAACCTCGGCCCGTTCCAGGCCAGTGGCGACTCCGCGCTCGGCGCCGTCTCCGCGTCCGCCGCGATCCTGCTGTTCAGCTACATCGGTGTCGAGTCCGCGTCCGTCAGCGCCGGCGAGGTCCGCGACCCGCAGCGCAACGTCGGCCGCGCCACCGTCCTCGGCACCACGCTCGCCGCGCTGCTCTACCTGCTGTGCACCGTCGCCGTGTTCGGCACCGTCGCGCACGGCGAGCTCGTCGACTCCGACGCGCCGCTCTCCGACGCCGTCAACGCGATGTTCGGCGGCACCTGGGGCGGCACCGCCGTCGCGATCGCCGCGATCGTCTCCATCGTCGGCGCGCTGAACGGCTGGACGCTGCTCAGCGCCCAGACCCCGTACGCGGCCGCGAAGGACGGGCTGTTCCCCGCCGCGTTCACCCGGCGCAGCCGCGGCATCCCGACCTTCGGCGTCGTCGTCGCGGTGGCCCTGGCCTCCCTGCTGACCGTCTACAACTACACGTTCGGTTCCGCCGGGGTCTTCGAGACGCTCGTGCTGGTCACGACCTTCACGGCCACGGTGCCCTACCTCCTCGCGACCGCCGCGCAGATCTACTTCCTGCTCTCCGGCCGCCGCGACCGCGTCCGGCCGGCCCGCCTGGTCCGCGACATGGTGCTCGCCTTCGCCGCGTTCGGCTTCTCGATGTGGCTGGTCGGCGGAGCCGGATACGCGGCCGTCTACCAGGGCGTGCTGTTCCTCTTCGCGGGCGTCCTCGTGTACGCGTGCATGGCCGCCCGCAAGAAGCGCGCCGCCGGGACTCCGGCGCCCCCGGCCGGTCCCCCGGGGGCCCGCCCCCCCGCACGACCAGGCGGCCCCCGGTGTGATATAAACAAAACCCCGCCCCCCCGAAGTGGGTGGATGGGGGGTTGCGGGGTGTGGGGGGAG
>NZ_JBHYTK010000155.1:8290-19216 GCF_042749255.1 Streptomyces sp. NPDC059524
GCGTGTTCGTGGCGCGCGCGCCGCCCCCCCAGCCGGGCGCCGCCGCCGTCCGTCGCCCCGGCCCCCGCCCCCCGCGGCCCCCCGCCCACCCGTCAGGACAGGTCGACCAGCGTGCCGATGCCCTGGCGGCGGGCCGCGTCGACGACCAGGCGGGCGGCGGCGACGTCCTGGATGCCGAGCCCCACGGAGTTGTAGAGGGTCACCTCGTCCTCCGCGGAGCGCCCCACGGCGCGGCCCGTGATCACGTCGCCCAGTTCGGTGCGGAAGTGGTCCTCGGTGATCGCGCCCTCGGCCAGCGGGATCAGCACCTCGCCCGACTCGCCGCACGCCACCGGGAAACTGTCCACGATCACGCGGCTGCGCACGATGCCGGTGGTGTCGATCTCCCGGTGGTCGGGGCGCGGCGGCGCGCCCACCGCGTTGACGTGCAGCCCGGGCCGGAACCATGCGCCGCGCACGAGCGGCTCGCGCGAGGGCGTCAGGGTGCACAGCACGTCCGCCTCGCGGGCCACCTGCTCCGGGCCGTCGGCGACCTTGACCGCGAACCCGGCCTCGCGGGCGTGCGCCGCGAACGCGTCGACCGTGGACCGCGAGCGGCTCCAGACCACCACCTCGTCGAGGTCGCAGACCAGCGCGTGCGCGGCCAGATGCGTCCGCGCCTGCGCGCCCGCGCCGATCAGACCGAGCGTGCGCGCCCCGGGCCGCGCCAGGTGCTTCGTGGCCACCGCGGAGGCCGCGGCCGTGCGGACCTGGGTGACCGGCGCGCCGAACAGCAGCGCCTCGTACCGGCCCGTCTCGGGGTCGATCAGCGTGATGATCGACTGCTGCACCGGAAGGCCCCGCTCCGCGTTGCCCGGGGTGTCCGTCAGGAGCTTCACGCCGGCGCCGCCCAGCGGATCGACCGCGGCCGCCATCGGTATCAGCAGGCTCGCGTCGCCGGGCAGCGAGAGCGCCTCCCGCTCGGGCTGCCGGGCCGCGCCGGTGGACAGCGCCGCGTGGGCCTGCTCCACGGCGGCGATCACCTGCGCCATGTCGAGCAGGCCGGCGACCTGGGCGCGGTCGAGGACGAGCAGCGGCTTGCGGTTCACTTGCGCTCCTTGCAACGTACGGTTCGGCGACAGTGACATGGTTAGCAGTCATCTGATGACTTTTTGAAGGGGTGGGAGTGAAGAAAATCGAGCGGGCCACTCTGGTCGAGGCGGTCACGAGCCGGATCAGGGACCGCATCACCAGTGGTGCGTGGCCGGTCGGCACCCGCATCCCCTCGGAGCACGAACTCGCCGCGACGCTCGAGGTCAGCCGGGTCTCGGTGCGGTCCGCCGTGCACGGCCTGGTCGAGGTGGGGCTGCTCGCCGCGCGGCAGGGCGACGGCACCTACGTCGCGGCCCGCGACGCGACCGAGGTGGCGATCCGGCGCCGGCTGTCCGAGGCGCCCCGGGGCGACGCCCGGGAGGTGCGCGGCGGCTTCGACCTCGTCGCCGCGGGACTCGCGGCGACGCGCCGCACCGACGCGGACCTCGCCGCGCTGCGCGACGCGCTGGACCGGCGCCGGGCCGCGGCGGGGGAGACGCCCGACGAGGCGGCGTTCGTCGCCGCCGACGTGGACTTCCATCTCGGGGTGGCCCGCGCCGCCCACAACGAGCTCCTGTACGAGCTGTACGCGACCTTCACCGAGGCGCTCGCCGACAGCGTCCGCGAGAACCGCTGCCTCAAGGACGCCGCCGAGGGCGCGGAGGACCGGCACGAGGCACTGGCCGCCGCGATCGCGGCCGGTGACCCGCTCGCCGCCACGGACGCCGTGCTGACGATCCTCGGGTCCGTACCCGGCGCCTGAGCCGCCGAGGGGGGTCAGGCCGCCGCGGACGGGGGCGGCGGCCAGCCTTCCAGGATCGCCAGGGCGGCGGCGGTGGCCGCGCCCGCGTCCCCCGTGTCCACGGCGGCGAACAGCTCGTCGTGGAAGGGCTCTTCACCGGCGTCGATGCACTGGCTCGACCGGACCGTCGCGCGCAGCGCCTCGCTCATGTTCCGGTACAGGTCGCGCAGCAGCGGATTGTGCGAGGCCTCGGCGATCCGCACATGGAAGTCGACGTCGGCGTCGGTGAACGCGTCGACGTCGGCGGCCTCCCGCGCCGCGGCCCGGCGCCCCAGGGCCTCGCGCAGCGCGTCCACGTCCGCCTCGGTCCGGGCGACGGCCGCGAGCCGGGCGGCCACGATGTCCAGGCCCCGGCGCACGTCCAGGATGTCGGTCTCGGCCGAACCCGCGAGATGGCGGCGCAGCAGCGTGTGGTCCGCGTCGGACGCGGTGACGAAGGTGCCGGCGCCCTGCCGGGTTGCCAGCAGCCCCATGTGCACCAGAACCCGGACGGCCTCCCGGATCGACAGCCGGCTGACCCCGAGGGTGTCCGCGAGCCGCCCCTCGGACGGGATCTTCTCGCCGACCTGCCACGTGCCCCGGGCGATCTCCGCCTTCAGCTCCCGGATCACGGCGTCGACGATCGACACACGTCCCACAGCTTCCATCGGTGCCTCTTCACGACAGTCGGATGATCGGCGACCACCGCACCTTACGTGACGCGGCAGGTGACGTCCGAGGCGATGACGGGTACGAGGCCGCGGGATGTGGTCGGATGGGGAGCGCACGCCTCCCGGAACAACCTCCGGCGACAACTCCAGGAAAGGGAAGGACCCATCGTGGCTACCACGCGCTCCGCCCACACCGTGTGGGAAGGCAACCTGCTCGAGGGCAGCGGCACCGTCACCTTCGACTCCTCCGGCATCGGCCAGCAGCCGGTGTCCTGGCCCTCCCGCGCCGAGCAGGCGAACGGGAAGACCAGCCCCGAGGAGCTGATCGCCGCCGCGCACTCGTCCTGCTTCTCCATGGCCCTCTCGCACGGCCTGGCCGGCGCCGGCAACCCGCCCACCAAGCTGGTCACCTCGGCCGACGTGACGTTCCAGCCCGGCGAGGGCATCACCGGCATCCACCTCACCGTCGAGGGCGAGGTGCCGGGCCTCGACGAGCAGGCGTTCCAGGCCGCCGCCGAGGACGCCAAGAAGAACTGCCCGGTCAGCCAGGCGCTCACCGGCACGACGATCACCCTGACGGCCAAGCTGGCCTGACCCCCGGCACCTGCGCCGCGGCCCGCCGCGGCGCAGGTCGGCCGCGTGCCGCACGAACAGCGTCAGCCGAGCGAGGCGCGGAACTTGCGCAGGAGCTCCAGCGTCCGCTCCGCGCTCGCCGCCTGGGCCGCCAGATGGTCCAGGACCTCCAGGTGCGCGCTGACCTCGTCGCGCGAGTCCAGGTACAGGGCGCCGGTCACGTACTCGCTGAACACCATGTCCGGCAGCTCCCGCACCGGGAAGCGGAACAGGCTGAACGGCCCGTACGTGCCCGGGTGCGGGCCCGCCGAGAACTCCGCGAGCTGCAGCGTCACGTGCGGCAGAGCCGCCGCCTCGATCAGCCGGTCCAGCTGCCCGCGCAGCACCCCGGGGCCGCCCGGCGGCCGCAGCAGCACCGTCTCGTCCATGACCGCCCACAGGTGCGGGGCGTCCTCGCGGGTGAGCAGCGACTGGCGCGCCATGCGCAGCGACACGTGCCGCTCGATCTCCTCGGGCCGCGAGCGCCCCACCGTCCCGGCGTCGAACACCGCCCGCGCGTACTCCTCGGTCTGCAACAGGCCCGGCACGAAGTGTGGTTCGTAGGAGCGGATCAGCTCGGCCGCGCCCTCCAGGCTCACGTACAGGCTGAACCAGTCGGGCAGCACGTCGTGGAAGCGCTGCCACCAGCCGGGCAGGTTCGCCTCCTCGGCCAGCGCGACGAACGCCTCGATCTCCGGCTCGGGAACCTCGTACAGCTCGAGCAGCATCTGCACGTAGGGGATCTTGAGGGCGACCTCGGCGGTCTCCATGCGGCGGATCGTCGCCCCGGTCACGCGCAGCGCGCGGGCCGCCTCGTCCCGCTTGAGGCCCCTGGCCTCGCGCAGGTCCTGCAGGCGTCTGCCGAGGACGACCTGACCCACGGTGGGGGCGGGCCGTCGTTCACTCACGTCACGTCTCCCCACGTGCCGGCCGAGGACGAGCGGCGGCTACGATCCGGTGCGCTCCCACCCCCGTCGCTCCGGCCGCGCGGCCAGGCGCCGCGGGTCGCGGCTGCGGTAGACCACGTACGGTCGGAACAGGTACTGCACCGGCGCGCTGAACATATGCACGAGCCGGGTGAACGGTACCAGCGCGATGAGTGACATGCCTACTACAGCGTGGATCCGGTAGAGCACCGGCACGCCGTCCATCAGGCCCGTGTCCGGGCTCAGGGTGAACAGGCTGCGGGCCCACGGGCCGATCGTCTCGCGGTAGTTGTAGCCGTCGCCGGAGGCGTGCGTGAGCTTGGCGACCATCCCGAGCACGATCGCGCCGAGCAGGAACACGTACATGAGCTTGTCGTTGCGGGTGGTCGCCTTGAAGACGGGGGCCTTCGTGCGCCGCCGGTACACCAGCAGGAAGATCCCGCACACCGTCAAAGCGCCCGCGAACGTGCCGCCGATCAGGGAGAACAGGTGGTACGTGTGCTCGCTGACGCCCACGTTCTCCGTCCACGACATCGGGACGAACAGGCCGACGAGATGGCCGACGAGGACGAACAGAATGCCGTAGTGGAAGACCGGCGAGGCGATGTTCAGCAGCTTCGACTCGTAGACCTGCGAGGAGCGGGTGGTCCAGCCGAACTTGTCGTAGCGGTAGCGCCAGATCGTGCCCGCGACCAGCAGGACGAAGACGACGTAGGGCAGGACGCCCCAGATCAGAGTGGTCACGGGGCGTGCTCCTTCACCAGCAGCGGCAGTTCGCCGAGCTCCGGGCGGAAGCCGAAGGGTTCGAGGCCGACGTCCTCGCGCGGCGGGCCCGAGCGGGCCAGCGCGAGCGCCGCGGCCCGGTCCTTGGGGGAAGGCCCCGGCAGCGTGGCGCACACCGCGTCGAGGACCGCCGCGTACGGGGTGCCGTGGTCGCTCAGCGCGATCCGCAGCAGTTCGAGGCCGCTGCGGTGCTCCTCCAGGAGGAACGGCCCGGCCTGCGCCGAGAACTCCAGGACCGCCGGCAGGAAGTCGGGCAGCTCCTCGCCCGTGAACTCCATGCCGTGCTCCCGGTAGATCTCCTTCATGCGGACCAGGGACATCCCGCGCCGGCGCGTGTCCCCGTCCCGCCACCACGTCAGATACAGGCTGTGCCGGTTCTTGAAGTCGAAGACCCGTACGTAGTGCTCGGCCAGCTCCTGCGGGGGCGTCGCCTCGGCGTGGTCCACGAACGGGGCGAGCGCAGGGGCCGCAGCGCGCACGAGCGGCAGCCGGCCGTACAGCTCCTCGTCCGGGTACGTGAGACAGAGCGCCGCCGCCTGGTACAGCAGCGCGGTGCGGTCGGTCATCAGGCCTCTTCCTGCTGGTCGGCGGTCTGGCGGCGTTTCGTCAGATGGAAGTTCTCCACGGAGACGACGGGCAGCAGCTTGCGGCCGCCCGTCGTGGTGTTCCCGGAGTCGCCGCCGAACGGGCCCTCGCCGCCCATCCCCGGCCCGTCCTCGTAGTCGAGCGAGCAGGAGTCCGGCAGCGCCGACTCCTCCAGGCGCTGCGCGTCGCCGACCGCCGCCGTCGGGATCACGTACCGGTCCTCGTACTTGGCGATCGCGAGCAGCCGGTACATCTCCTCGATCTCGGCGCCCGACATGCCGACCGACTCCGCGATCGCCTGCTCCGGCCGGTCCCCGAGGTTGACCGCCCGCATGTGCGAGCGCATCGCGGCGAGCTTCTCCAGGGACGCCCGCACCGGGCCGACGTCACCGGCCGTGAAGATCTCCGCCAGGTACTCGAGCGGGATGCGCAGCGTGTCGATGGCGCCGAACAGGTTCGCGTGGTCCTCGCCGTCGTGGCCGGTCTCGGTGAGCGCGTCGACGACCGGGGACAGCGGCGGGATGTACCAGACCATGGGCATCGTCCGGTACTCCGGATGCAGCGGGAGCGCCACCTTGTACTTGCTGATCAGCGCGTGCACGGGGGAGCGGCGCGCCGCCTCCATCCAGTCGAAGGGGATGCCCGCCTCCTCGGCGGCCCGCCGCACCGCCGGGTCGTCCGGGTCCAGGAACACGTCCAGCTGGGCCTCGTACAGCGCCTTGTCGTCCTTCGTCTCGGCGGCCGCCGTCACCTTGTCGGCGTCGTAGAGGATCACCCCGAGATAGCGCAGGCGGCCCACGCACGTCTCCGAGCAGACCGTGGGCAGGCCCACCTCGACGCGCGGGTAGCACATCGTGCACTTCTCGGCCTTGCCGGTGCGGTGGTTGAAGTACACCTTCTTGTACGGGCAGCCGGTCACGCACATGCGCCAGCCCCGGCAGTGGTCCTGGTCGACCAGGACGATGCCGTCCTCCGCGCGCTTGTACATGGCGCCGGACGGGCAGGACGCCACGCACGACGGGTTGAGGCAGTGCTCGCAGATGCGCGGCAGGTAGAACATGAAGGTCTGCTCGAACGCGAACTTCACCTTCTCCGCGGCCTTCTCCCGGGTCTTCTGGACCATCGGGTCGAGGTCGCCGTACTGCGGGGCGCCGCCCAGGTTGTCGTCCCAGTTCGAGGACCACTCGATCTTCATCGGCTTGCCGGTGATCTGCGAACGCGGCTGCGCCACCGGGTAGTCGTCGCCGAGCGGGGCGTCGGTGAGGTTCTTGTAGTCGTACGTCCAGGGCTCGTAGTAGTCCTTGATCTCGGGCAGCTTCGGGTTGGAGAAGATGCCCGCGAGCTTGCGCAGCCGGCCGCCGCCCTTCAGCTTCAGGGCGCCCTTCTTGTTCAGCTCCCAGCCGCCGCGCCACTTGTCCTGGTCCTCGTAGCGGCGCGGATAGCCCTGGCCGGGCCGGGTCTCCACGTTGTTGAACCAGACGTACTCCATGCCGTTGCGGTTGGTCCACGCCTGCTTGCAGGTGACCGAGCAGGTGTGGCAGCCGATGCACTTGTCGAGGTTCATGACCATCGCGATCTGAGCCATACAGCGTCCGATGGTGACTTCGTCACGGGGCATGCGTTCAGTACTCCACCTTCTGCGAGCGGCGCCGGATGACCGTGACCTCGTCGCGCTGGTTTCCCGTCGGGCCGAGGTAGTTGAACGCCCACGACAACTGGGCGTATCCGCCGATGAGATGGGACGGCTTGAGGATCAGCCGGGTCAGCGAGTTGTGGATGCCGCCGCGCTTGCCGCTCGCCTCCGCCTTGGGGACGTTGACGGTGCGCTCCTGCGCGTGGTGCATGTAGACGGTGCCGGCCGGCATGCGGTGCGAGACGATAGCGCGGGCGACGACGACGCCGTTGCGGTTCACCGCCTCGATCCAGTCGTTGTCCTTCACGCCGATCGCGTCCGCGTCCTGCGGCGCCATCCAGATCGACTGGCCGCCGCGCGACAGGGCGAGCATGAACAGGTTGTCCTGGTACTCGGAGTGGATCGACCACTTGTTGTGCGGGGTGAGGTAGCGGACCGTCACCTCCTTCTCGCCGTCCGGACCCAGGCGCGGCTCGCCGAACAGCCGGTTCATGTCGAGCGGCGGCCGGTACACGGGCAGGGCCTCGCCCAGCTCGTGCATCCAGTCGTGGTCGAGGAAGAACTGCTGGCGGCCCGTGAGGGTGTGCCAGGGCTTGAGGTGTTCGGTGTTGAGGGTGAACGCGGTGTAGCGGCGGCCGCCCGACTCGCTGCCCGACCACTCCGGCGAGGTGATCACCGGCACCGGCGCGGCCTGCGTGTCCGCGTACGTGATCCGCTTGCCCTCGTGTTCGGCGGCCAGATGCGCCATCTCCTGGCCGGTGCGCGCCTCCAGGGTGTGGAAGCCCTGCGTGGCGAGCCGGCCGTTGGTGGTGCCGGACAGGGCGAGAATCGTGTTCGCCGCCTTGACCGCCGTGTCGAGCGCCGGGCGGCCGTCGGCCGGGCCGCCGCGCACCGTGCCGTTGCGCTCGCGCAGCTCCTCGACCTCCTGGTCGGGGTGGAGCGCGATGCCCTTCGCGGGCAGGCCGAGCTTCTCGACCAGCGGGCCGAGCGCGGCGAACTTCGCGCCGATCGCCGTGTAGTCCCGCTCGACCACGACCAGGTTCGGCAGCGTCTTGCCGGGCACCGGCTCGCACTCGCCCTTGCGCCAGTCCAGGACGACCCCGCCCGGCTGCGCGATCTCGCCCGGGGTGTCGTGCTGGAGCGGCGCCGCCACCAGGTCCTTGCGCACGCCGAGATGGCCGGCGGCCAGCTCGCTCAGCTTCTCCGCGAGCGCCTTGAACGTGTCGAAGTCGGTGCGGGCCTGCCAGGGCGGGTCCACGGCCGGGGTGAACGAGTGGACGTAGGGGTGCATGTCCGTCGACGACAGGTCGTGCTTCTCGTACCAGGTCGCGGCGGGCAGCACGACGTCGGAGAGCAGCGTCGAGGACGTCTGCCGGAAGTCGAGCGAGAGCAGCAGGTCGAGCTTGCCCTCCGGAGCCTCGTCCCGCCAGGTCACCGTGGAGGGCCGCTGTGCGGGCGAGGCCTCCTCGGCGCGGAGCGAGGACTGGGTGCCGAGCAGGTGCTTGGTGAAGTACTCGGCGCCCTTCGCCGACGAGCCCAGCAGGTTCGCCCGCCACAGCGTCAGCACGCGCGGCCAGTTCTCCGGCGCGTCCGGGTCCTCGCAGGCGAACTTCAGCGTGCCCGCCCTGAGCTGGCCGACCGTCTCCTCGACGCTCTGCTCGCCGAGCTCCAGCGGGTTGCGGTCGAAGGTCGGGTACGAGGGCATCCAGCCCGAACGGGCCGACAGCGCAAGGCAGTCCGCGCCGGTCATGCCCTTGAACGCGCCGTTGCCCAGCGGCGAGGCCAGCACGTCCGCGCCGAAGCGGTCGTAGCGCCACTGGTCGGCGTTGAGGAACCAGTACGCGGCGCCGATCATCTGCCGGGGCGGCCGCGACCAGTCGTTCGCCGAGGCCAGCGAGGCCCAGCCGGTCGACGGACGGCACTTCTCCTGGCCGACGTAGTGCGCCCAGCCGCCGCCGTTCCTGCCCTGGCAGCCGGTGAGCTGGAGCAGCGCCAGAAAGCCCCGGTAGATGGTCTCCGAGTGGAACCAGTGGTTGGTGCCGGCGCCCATGAGGATCATGCAGCGCCCGCGCGACTTCTCGGCCGTCGCCGCGAACTCCCGGGCGATCTTCACGCACTTCGCGGCCGGCACCGAGGTGAGCGCCTCCTGCCAGCCCGGGGTGCCCGGCGTGTCCCCGTCCTCGTACGAGGACGGCCACTGCCCCGGAAGACCCTCGCGGCCCACGCCGTACTGGGCGAGCAGCAGGTCGAACACCGTCGTGACGAGCGGACCGCCCTGGCCGCCGAGCCGGGTCGCCGGGACGCCGCGCCGCACGGTGTCCGCGGAGCCCTGGCCGTGCTCGCCGCCGTCCGTGTCGAAGCGGGGCAGGAGCACCTCGACGCCGGCCGCGACGTCGGAGCCGTGCAGGCTCAACTGGGGACTGATGCTGCCCAGTTCGAGGTTCCACTTGCCCTTGCCGGACTCCGTCCAGCGAAAGCCCAGCGAGCCGTTCGGCACCACCGGCTGCCCGGTCGTCTCGTCGAGCACCGCCGTCTTCCAGTCGGCGCCCTCGCCGCCCTGCCCGAGGTCGGCGGCGCGCAGGAACTTCGACGGGACGAACGCGCCGTCCCGCTGCTCCAGCGTCACCAGGAACGGCAGGTCGGTGAACTTCTTCACGTAGTCCGTGAAGAACGGAGTCCGCCGGTCGACGAAGAACTCCTTGAGGATCACGTGCCCCATGGCCAGGGCGAGCGCGCCGTCCGTGCCCGGGTGCGGGTGCAGCCACTCGTCGGCGAACTTCGCGTTGTCGGCGTAGTCCGGCGCCACGACGACGACCTTCTGACCGCGATAGCGGGCCTCCGCCATCCAGTGGGCGTCCGGCGTGCGCGTCACCGGGACGTTCGATCCCCACATCATCAGATATGCGGCGTCCCACCAGTCGCCCGACTCGGGGACGTCGGTCTGGTCGCCGAACACCTGCGGCGAGGCGACGGGCAGGTCGGCGTACCAGTCGTAGAACGACAGCATCGGCGCGCCGATCAGCGACATGAACCGGGCCCCGGCCGCGTGCGACACCATCGACATCGCGGGGATGGGGGAGAAACCGGCGACACGGTCGGGCCCGTACGTCTTGATGGTGTGCACATGCGCCGCAGCGACGATCTCCACGGCCTCGTCCCAGGTGGCCCGCACCAACCCGCCCTTGCCGCGCGCCAGTTGGTACCTGCGACGGCGCTCCGGGTCCCCCTGGATGTCGGCCCACGCCTCGACCGGGTCCTTCAGCCGCGCCTTCGCCTCCCGGTACATCTCCAGGAGCACGCCCCTGATGTACGGGTAGCGCACGCGGGTCGGCGAGTACGTGTACCAGGAGAACGCGGCGCCCCGGGGACAGCCGCGCGGCTCGTACTCCGGCCGGTCCGGGCCCACGCTCGGATAGTCCGTCTGCTGGGTCTCCCACGTGATGATGCCGTCCTTGACGTACACCTTCCACCGGCACGAGCCGGTGCAGTTCACCCCGTGGGTCGAGTTCACGACCTTGTCGTGGCTCCAACGGTCCCGGTAGAAGACGTCCCCGTCCCGGCCGCCCTTGATTTGCACGCTGTGCAGGTCGGGGGCGGCCGTGCCCCGCCGGAAGAACCGGCCGGCGCGGAGCAGCGCGGCGGCCGGTTCGGTGGGGGTCCCCGTCGTGTCAGCAGTCACCGTCTGTGCTCCCTCGTCATCCGTCCTTCGGACGCTAAGCGGCGTCCGCCGGGCGCACGACCGGGCTGGTCCGTACGGGTGTGCGTCTCGTCGCCGGGTGCGGGTCCGGTGGGGGCTGGTCGCGCCCCGCGGCGGAGCCGCTGATGTCACAGCCCCGCAACCCTGGAGATGCGCACTTCGTGCGC